>CANJJP010000214.1 GCA_947474485.1 Bacteroidota bacterium
TCCTTTTCTTTTTTTTCTTTCTCAAGCTTCAAATCTTCACGACGTTTTAGTTCTTCTGCGTCGATGTAGAGGTTCTTCAAAAATTGCATAACATATTTCTCGTCATCCATAAACGTCTTTTTGCCATCATAAATAACTTTCACAAAAGGGTTCTTGAAATTATCGTAATTCAATAATGGTTGTCCATACTCGAAGAAATTTACATCAACATCGTAAATTGGAAATATTTCTTTATCGGCAGGACATTTAGAAGCGTATATCATAGCATACTTATCAACGCAACCCTTCGAAGTAAATGTTACTTTATAATCCGAGCCAAACTCTAAGTCGAACATAAACTTTCCATTTTTCCCAGTTACTACATCAGCAACTTTTGTTGACCCTTTAAATACAGTGATGTGCGCGCCAGGAAGTACCTTTTGATCTTTAATGGTTTTTCCAGCAAATTCTAAATAGCCTTTTTCTTGTGAGAAACCCACAAGTGTGATTATAAAAATCAGAATAGTAAAAGAAACCCTTTTATTTAAAGCTGCTACCAATTTGAAACCCAAATTTAAGAGGGAAAGTTACGGAAATTTATGACACAAAAAACACTAAGAACGGGCAGTTTGGAGTGCTGCTTTGTATACAGAGAGAACCCTTTCTCTCGCAAATTTATGGTCAACAATAGGCTTTGGATAAGTTAATTGAGCGTACTCAGGAACCCACTTCTTAATGTAATTAAAATCCGCATCAAACTTTTTGGTTTGCTCATAGGGATTAAATACTCTGAAATACGGAGCAGCATCGCAACCACAACCTGCTGCCCATTGCCAGCCTCCATTATTTGCTGATAAATCAAAATCATTTAATTTTTGTGCAAAATAGGCCTCACCCCATTTATAATCGATAAGTAAATGCTTAGTTAAAAAACTTGCAACAACCATGCGAATACGATTATGCATAAAACCTGTATTGTTTAGTTCGCGCATTCCCGCATCAACAATTGGGTAACCAGTAGTGCCATCACACCAACGCTGAAATTCTTCCTCGTTATTGCGCCAAGCTATTAATTCGTAATCCTTCTTAAAACATGTGTCAACTACTTTTGGAAAATGGTGGAGAATCATCATGTAAAAATCTCTCCAAATTAATTCGTTTAAATATTGTTCGTTTAAAGGCATAGCCCATTTTGCTAATTTTCGCAGACTGATTGTGCCGAAACGCAAATGCATACTTAAGCGTGAAGTACCTGCTACAGAGGGGAAATCGCGGGTTTCTTTGTAGTGTTTAATAAGTTCTTTCGATGGCTTTGGAGGTTCAATTTTTATATCTGTTTCTTCAAAGCCAATTTCTTTTAATGAAATAATTTCTTTGGCTTTTTGCTTTATAAAATTTTTGTAATACTTTTTGCAAGGATAAGAACTCAAATAGAAATCATTCAATTTTTGTTTCCATTTTCTACTATACGGAGTAAAAATAGTATAAGGTTTCCCATCATCTTTTAACACCTCATCCTTTTCAAAAATACATTGATCTTTAAAAGATTCGAAAGTTATTTTTTTTGATGCCAGGAATTTTTTTATTTGCCCATCACGCTCCTTTGCGTAAGGTTCATAATCGTGATTTGTATAAACCTTATTTATCTTGTTATTGGCTGCAAGTTTTTTATAAACTTCCATTGGTATTCCATGCTCAACCCAAAGTGTTGAACCCAGTTCCTTTAATTCATTATTTAGCTCTACAAGTGATTTATGAATAAAATCAACTCTTCTGTCATGCTTATCTTCAAGCTTGTCTAGAATTTCGGTATCGAAAATAAATAAAGGCTGAACGTTTTTGTTGTTACGCAAGGCATGGTAGAGAGCTGAATTATCATCCAAGCGCAAATCTCTTCGCAACCACACTATAGTTATTTCCATATTAAATCTTTCCTGCAAGCACGCAACTTAATTTGTTCTTTTCAACTTTACCGTCTTTATTAAAAGTTTCAAAATAGATTACATAAATTCCAATTGGTGCCTTTTCATTTTGTTCGGTAATTCCGTTCCAACTATAACTTCCCTTAGTAGCAAGATTTTCATTACGAGCAAGGTAGCGCACTAATTGCCCATCGCTATTGTAAATTAAAACGTTTCCTGCCAAGCCCGACTCGCTCACCTCATAATTAATTGTAACCACATCATTATAACCATCGTTATCTGGCGAAAATACTTCGGGGACTAAAGAAAAACTTCCTGTTGCTAAAGTCAACATAGCTTGAGAGTTTCTATACCCTGGTGTTCCAAATCCTACATTTGATGAGGCAGAGTTCCAGTTTGTTTTATCCGAAGAAGCTCGCGCGGAATCAATTTTTTCAAGCGAAACACCTTTTGTGTCATTTAATAGTGCAAAATGCATTTTATCCGTATAAGCAAACTTATCAATTTCAACTCCGTTTACGTTTGCAATCACAACAACATCTTCATCGCTATTCATTGAAGGTAAATCGTCCATATCTAAAAACCAATTTGGGTTTTGTGTTGCGTATTGCGCTTTAACTGTTGCCCCGTTTTCACTTAACAAAACATAATCACCAGGAAACATAATATAACCATCGTAAGTAACACGAACTGAGTCTTCTATTAAAGTGCTTGTTAAACTGCCTTCTCCGATGTATAAATCTTTTAAATCCAAAATTTTGCTGGATGTATTTCTTAATTCAACATAGTCTATACCGCTTGTTTTTGGAGCAAACATAACTTCATTAATAATAATATCTCCAGGCAATAATGTATCTGGTCTTCCAAAAACAAAAATCGAATTAGAGGCAATTACATTTCCTGCGCAATCAGTAATAGAACCATTTACAGTTAATGTGTAAGTTGAATTTATTTGTAATGAATTTGCAAGCACCATTGTTACTTGTTTATACTCCATTGCTTTTGGTACAACCGAAACAGGAACTCCAATGCCATTGTTAATAGAATAAATAGCTGCATTATTCATCGTGCTATATTGTATCGACTCATTAAACACAAGTGTGATTGTATCTTTATTTACAATATTCACTTTTAAAATTTGTGGCAATTGATTATCTGCATTAACAGCATTAATTGAGTTTACAGCGCCGGGAGTTCCGCCATTAGCATTGTTTGAAGCTCTCCAATTAGATTGCCCCGCACAAGGGTTATTTGGATCTATTTGTTCTAAACTCCAACCACCTGCTTCTTTAACATCATCTTGGTACCAAGAATCATAATAATGTACAAAGGAAATAACTGTTCCACTTGCATCTTTAATTACCACATCCTCATCACTTACATTTAATTCAGAAGATGACATGGCATTTAAAACAACTAAGGCTCTATTTCCATACCCTTCGTTTACAAATGAATTTAGCGCTGCATCATCCATAAACACAACAAAACTATCGGGTTGAATAACTGCGTCTGGAATTACAATATCATTATTGCCTACAGTTAAAGTCCAATTTTTTAAGGAGATGGCATAAGCGGTTCGATTATATAATTCGATGTACTCTCCAACAGGCAAAGCAACTTGCGGATCTGGGTCAGCAAATAATTCATTAATTACAACATCATAAGGCTTGGCAATATAATAACTGAAATTGATACTTGCAGGGTTTACTGCATTTCCAGAGCAATCACTTAAATTACTTAGCGTTAATATATAGTTTGTAGGATTTTGTAATGGACTTGATAAAACTAAATCAATACATTTTGTTGATGACGCCGAAACTGCAGCCGTTATTGGGTTTCCTATTCCATTTGAAATAGAATAATTTGCAGTAGTTGAAATTAAATTACTACTAATTGCTTCATTAAAACAAACAGTAATGTGTAATGAATCTGTTACAGAAACATATTGAGGAACTGGTGCAGTTAAATCAGCAGCACTTGAAAATACGCCATTTTGCACTCCAGGCGTTCCGCCATTTGTACTACTACTAGCTGACCAATTAGCTTCGTCATCACAATTCACACTTAAGGTTGGATTTATTAATTCTAAGCTCCACCCTCCATCATCTTTTACTGGATTATTGTACCAATCATCTGTGTAATTTAATGAATCAATAAAGTTTCCTAAATTATCTTGTAAATAAACACCATCGCCTGTTGTGTTAAAAGATGGCAAACTTGATGTTCCTATTTTATTTGAAATACCAATAAACAATGCAGTATCAGCAGCTCTACTTACTAAAACATAAGTATTAGGAGCAAGCACATAACTTTGATTGATAACGATTGAGCCAACTCTATCACTCAACTGCCAATTGTTTAAATTAAAATATTTTGTGCTTTTATTGTATAATTCAACATATTGTTTTGCAGGTAAACCAACTGGAATTGGATTTACATCAATCATTAATTCATTTACTATTACGTCTCCGGCACTTGGATTTTCTGCTCTGATGTAAGTAAACGAAGCTGCGCCTGTACTAACAACATTACCACTACAATCAGCCAATGTTGCAAAGTTTAAAGTATAAGTTGTTTGACTTGTAAAAGCAGTTGAGAAACTCAATGTAGCACAAGTAAGTGAAGAGTTAACTGAAACTGTATTCGGACTTCCA
>CANJJP010000215.1 GCA_947474485.1 Bacteroidota bacterium
CATTCTCTAACGGGGTTTTTAAATTTGAATAGTAGCTTACTTACCTACCACCAATTTCTTAGTTGATATTATTTTATCATTAACTACTAAAGAGTAAAAATAAAGTCCGTCGCTTAAATTAGAAACATCAATTTGTGCTTTTCCATCTAAACCTTCTAATTCAATTTCTTTTACCATTACACCAACCATATTAAACACTTTTAAACTTGCTTTGTTTGGTTGAGATGCAAAATTATATTTTACACAAGTTGTATTAGCTGCAGGATTAGGAACTGTGTTAGAGAGAATAAAATTCTTTGCATCTAATTTTGATAAACCTACTGCTGTTACTTCATAATTAATAATTAAAGAAACTGAATCTGCAACATTATTTACATCAAAAAGTGTATAACGTACTTGCGTGTTTCCCAACACCATATTGTCATCAAAATCTGTTTTTAAACCATAAGTTCCAGCACCATTTGGTAACATTCCACCTGATGGTATTGTAACAGATTGGTTTGGTGCGTGCAAAGGAGCTGTAAAGGCGCTATAACAATTGGTTCCAAAGCAAAAATAAACATCTTGCCCCGTTGTGTATGAATTTAAATAACGACGTGATTTAATTGTTTTTGACGTAGCATAATCGTTATGCAATTCAAAATCGAATGAGTGTGTCGGGCTACCTGCAGCTACATAAACGGTATAAGTTGATAGCACATCTGCACTCGTAGCTGGGTCTATTAATCGTAATTGTGCTTGTGCAGCTCCAATTCCTAAAGATAATAAAATTGATAAGTAGATTTTTTTCATTTGGTCGGTTTTAGTATTTGTAATCAGTAAGAGATACAAAATTCACTCTAGAGCAAATATAGCTCAGAAAAAACGTAAATAAAAATAAAAAATAAAAAGAATTAGGTTTCAGTTAAACTTTAGCCTCAGCGCACTTAGCCATGTATTCCATCGCTTTATCTACCATGTCAGGAGAACCAATAAATAATGGAGTACGTTGATGAAGTTCTGTTAATGGCAATTCCATAATACGGTTTTTACCATCGGTTGCCTTTCCGCCAGCTTGTTCTATAATAAAAGCCAAAGGATTGCACTCGTACAACAAACGTAGTTTTCCTTTTGGAGATTTTGCCGTAGAAGGATAAATGAAAATCCCACCTTTTAATAAATTCCTATGAAAATCAGCTACACCACTTCCAATGTAACGAGATGAATAAGGACGATTTGTTGATGCGTCTTCTTCCTGACAATACTTAATGTATTTTTTTACTCCTTCAGGAAATCTTAAGTGATTACCTTCATTTAATGAATAAAACATTCCACTTTTTGGTGTTTTAATGTCGGGATGCGATAAACAAAACTCACCAATACTTGGATCCAATGTAAATCCGTTAACTCCTTTTCCTGTGGTATACATTAACATAGTAGAAGAACCATATATTACATAACCTGCAGCCACTAATTCAGTTCCTGGCTGTAAAAAATCTTCCAAAGTACCTGGACCACTTAAAGAAACTCTTCTATAAATAGAAAATATTGTACCCACAGAAACGTTAACATCGATATTACTTGAGCCATCTAATGGATCAAATGCAACTACATACTTTGCTCCTTTTGAGGAAGGTGTATCAATGGTGATAATGTCTTCGTTTTCTTCTGATGCCATTGCACAACATTCTCCACCAGCCTTTAATGCCGCTATAAATTGATTGTTAGCGAAAATATCCAACTTCTTTACTGCTTCGCCCTGCACATTGGTTTCACCAGTTTCGCCTAATATTTCTACTAAACCTGCTTTGTTTACCTCACGATGAACAATTTTGCTTGCAATGCCAATATCTCGTAATAACCGTGACAATTCACCTTTTGAATAAGGAAAATCCTTTTGCTTCTCAATTATAAACTGACCTAATGTTTGTACTTGCATGTGTATATATATATTAAAAAAAAACGGTCAGTAATACCGACCGTTTTAATAAATAAAACTTATTTAGAAATCAAATCGCGCTTTATGATCTTCGATGTCAGCTAATTTCTTTAGTGCCTCGAAAACTTCGAAATCAACACGACCTGCAGCAGCAAGGTTAACTGATTTTTGACTCTCTTTGTAATCTTTAGCTGGAGTAACATTTTCTGATGCTAAAGTTGCAACGAAAACACCTAAGTTACCTTTGAAAGGTTTAGTAGTAGCATTAACTTTTAAAGCACTAATAGCTCCAGTAAACACATCATCTCTTCCAACGTTTGGAATTGAATATGAATTAAAATTCATGTTATCTGCATTTTGGACATTTAAGCCTAATTTAGTTGCATACTCATCAACCGATTTTGCATTAGCTGCTTTTGATGAAAATTCAGTCATAAATTGCTCAGCTTTCTTTTCTTGCTTAGCTTTTAAGGTAACATCTTCTTTTACTTGGTCTAAAGTTGCAAAACCTTTTTCTTTTGTTTCAACTAACTTAGCAACAACAAAACGATTACCGAAAGTAAATGCTTCTGATACATCATTTAATTTAGCTGCATACATCCAACGTACTAATTCTTTAGGATTTTCCAATCCAGGTATTTGACGGTCATTTTCTTTAATATCGTTTGATACACGCTTGTTGATTTTTTCTGCATCTACAGCTTTGTCAAACAATTCAGATGTATTGTTTTTCCCTGAAAACTCAGAAGCCTTAGCATAGAATGATTGCGTTGTATTAGCACTAGGTACTACATTAACAGTAATAGTTCCTAAAGTGTATCTATTTTCTCTACCCTTACTTACATCTAATACCTCCATAATATGATAACCAAATTGTGACTCAACTACTCCTAAATCACCTTTTTTTCCATCTAAACCAAAACGTTTGAATGGCTCAACAAATCCACTTGCTTCGTTTAACCAACCATAGTTACCATCTTTCCCCATCCAATCTTCGTTTTCTTTTTTGTTAGGTGGCATTTTTTTACCGCCATCATCAGAATAAGTCTTAGCGAAATCAGCAAACTTACCACCCTTTTTAAGAACTGCAGTTAAACTATCAGCCATTTTCTTTGCTTGATCTTTAGAACGCTTAACATCTTGAGAAGCACCTGAACCAGCATAAGCAATTAATATGTGACGAACTTTAGCTGAATCTAATGCAGATGAAACATTCATTAACTTAGAAACCTTAATCGTTGCGTTTTCCATGTAAGGACCAAAAACAGTACCTACTGGAGCAGTGTAAACTGTTGAATCGATATTAGGATTAATTGTTCCTTTTTTAAACTGAGCAATATCTAACTGCTGATTCTCATTTGTATTTTGCATAAAGATGCTGTCTTCAGAAGCTGTTTTCTTTTCTTTAAAATCAGCAGCAACTGTTTCCATATTTTTCTTTAATTCGATTATATCTTCTTGAGAAGGAATAGATTCCCAAACGATATAATCAATTTTACGTGTTGACTCATCAACAACATACATATACTGATGCTCATTATAATATTTTTGAATTTCTTCATCAGTCACTTTAATTGCAGAATCAGCAACGGTAGAATATGGTTTAAACACATACTTAACGTTTAACA
Source organism: Bacteroidota bacterium (assembly GCA_947474485.1). Taxonomy (GTDB): domain Bacteria; phylum Bacteroidota; class Bacteroidia; order B-17B0; family Aurantibacillaceae; genus JADJDM01. The sequence goes on from CANJJP010000215.1 coordinate 3,547, forward strand.
TACGTTTAGTAGCATTGTAATCATTCTTACCTTCATTAACTGTAGCATATAAACCCTTTTTTATAAGGTTAAAATATTTTTCGTTTTTACGAATATCACGAACTTGTTCTTCTAACTGAACCCAAAATTTTTCTTGCTCTGCAGTCATCTTAGAAACGAAAACATTTAACTTCTTAACATCTAACGCTCCAGTTGCATCAGCAAATTGCTCATACACTTTACCTGAATTTCTATCAGTAAAATAAGAAGTAACATATTGATGTGGATGAACCAACATCAAATCTGCCAACTCGTCTTCACCAACTTCAATTCCTAACTCTTTCCACTGAGATTTTAAAACACGATCATTAACTAAAGCTGACCAAGCTTGATCAACAATTTGTTGACGTGTATTTTCATCAACTGGTTGTCCGTTTGCGGAATAGTTTGCAACATATTCATCCACTTTCATTTTTAACTCAGGATAATCAATAGCTTCACCTTTGATTTTTCCAACTGAATTTTCATTCGTTCCAAATAGCGATCCACTTGAACTAAATGCCGATTGCAAAATGAAAATCACAAGGGCTAAACCCACAAAACCAACTAGTAAGCCGGACTTACTACGTATTTTCTCTAAAATGCTCATATTTATTTTTTAAAAGAGTGCAAATATAACTGAATTTTAAGAAAAAGGAAACAAAATCAGCGCTAAAATAGAGCTGATTTCCAATTATTTAAATAAATAAAGCCTATTTTTATTAATAAAACGGGGCAATGTATCAAAAAGCAGGCTATTAATGAGCCGCCAACCAATTATCTCCCATTCCAATTCCCACTTCTAAAGGAATACCTAAATCCATTGCTGTTTTCATTCGGTTTTCTATGATAGGTTGAATGATGGATAATTCATCTTTATGGATATCAAACACTAATTCATCATGCACTTGTAATATCATTTTAGAGCGTAGGTTTAATGGGCGCAAATCTTTTTGAATATTAATCATCGCTATCTTAATCATGTC
>CANJJP010000216.1 GCA_947474485.1 Bacteroidota bacterium
GTTATTGGTAATACAATGAAGTATCATCCACATGGTGATGCAAGTATTGGTGATGCAATGGTTGCAGTTGGACAAAAAGATTTACTAATCGATTGCCAAGGAAACTGGGGAAATATTATGACAGGTGATAGCGCTGCTGCACCACGTTATATTGAAGCACGTTTATCAAAATTTGGTTTAGAGGTTTTATACAATCCTAAAACAACTAACTGGGGTGTAAGTTATGATGGTAGAAATAAAGAGCCTATTACTTTGCCTGTAAAGTTTCCTTTACTTCTAGCACATGGTGTTGAAGGTATTGCAGTTGGTTTAGCTTGTAAAATTCTACCACATAATTTTATTGAATTAATTGATGCTTCTATCCAAATTTTGAAGGGAAAGAAAGCAATGATTTATCCTGATTTTCCTACAGGTGGTATTGCTGATTTTGCTGATTACAAAGATGGTTTAAGAGGAGGTAAGATAAAGATTCGTGCTCGTGTAAAAGAGTTGAATCCTAAAACGTTAATCATAACTGAAATTCCTTTTGGAACTACAACAGGTTCGTTAATTGATTCAATACTTGCTGCAAACGAGAAAGGAAAAATTAAGGTTAAAAAAGTTGAAGATAATACAGCTGAAACTGTTGAGATTTTAATTCACTTACAACCTGGTATTTCTCCTGATAAAACAATTGATGCATTGTACGCATTCACAAATTGTGAAATGAGTATTTCGCCTAATGCTTGTATTATTGAAGATAAAAAGCCTAAGTTTATTGGTGTTAGTGAGATTTTAAAAATCAATACACACAATACTTTAGCTTTATTAAAGAGCGAATTAGAAATTGAGAAACTTGAATTAGAAGAGAAATGGCATTTTGCTTCTTTGGAGAAAATCTTCATTAAAGAAGAAATGTACATCGATTTCAAAAAGTATGGAGATAAGGAAACCTTATTTACTTATTTATACGAGCGTTTTGCACCATTCAAGAAGAAATTAATTCGTGCTATCCAAGATGAAGATTTAAATCGTCTCACTCAAATTCCAATGATTCGTATCACTCGTTTTGATAGTATCAAAGCAGAGGCGCACATGAAGGAATTGGATGAGAAAATTGCGCAAGTAAAACATCATTTAGAAAACCTTGTTGAATATGCTGTTGAGTATTTCAAAAATTTAAAGAAGAAATACGGGGCAGGTAAAGAACGTAAAACAGAAACAAAACAATTAGAAACCATTATTGCTACTGAAGTAATTATGGCAAACGAAAAATTGTATGTAAATCGTGAAGAAGGTTTTGCAGGTAAGAGTTTAAAGAAAGATGAATTCGTTTGTGATTGTAGTGATTTAGATGATTTCATTGCATTTACAAAAGACGGTAAAATGAAAGTGTTTAAGGTTGCCGATAAAGTATTTATTGGTAAGGACATTGTGCATATTGCCATATTCAAAAAAGGTGACGAGCGTACTACTTATAACATGATTTATACTGACGGACCTAAGGGAATCACCTTTATGAAACGTTTTAATGTTACCGGTATTACTCGCGAAAAAGAATACGATTTAACTAAAGGAACTCCAAACTCTACTGTGCATTGGTTTACAATAAATCCAAACGGTGAAGCAGAGAAAGTTCAAATCATATTAAAACCAGTTAGTGGTTTACGTAAGTTTGAGATTGATGTAAACTTCGCTGACTTACAAGTGAAGGGAAGAACATCTCTTGGTAACATCGTAACTAAATATGCAATTAAAAAAGTTGTATTAACGCACAAAGGAACTTCTACACTTGGTGCCGAAGATTATTGGTTTGATGATGTTACACACCGCTTAAACCGTGACGAGCGCGGAACTTACTTAGGCAAATTTGCAGGTGATGATAAAATATTAACGGTTACTTCTAAAGGTTTCTATCGTTTGTACAATTTTGATGTATTAAATCATTTCGATGATGATATCATTATGATTGAAAAATATTTTCCTAAACAAGTGTTGAGTTGTATTTATTTTGATGGAGAAAGCAAAGCGTATTTCACAAAACGTTTTACTCCTGAAAATACAACTACTAAAACATTAATTATTACTGAGCACGAGAACTCTCGTATCGAATTAATTACGGGGCAGGTGAGTCCTGTTGTAGAAATTAAGTTTGGTAAGGAAAAGGATAAAGAAATTCCAGATGAAGAAGTAAACTTAGTGGAGTTTTCGCCAATGGTGAACATGAAAGCAAAAGGAAAAAAACTTACTTCGTATAAAGTAAAAGATATTTCTTTGCAAGTTCCTCAGGAAATACAAGATGCTCAGGAGTTTTTAGAAGGTGACGATAGTGGTTTATCACCAATGGAATTACATCGCAGAGCAATGGAAAAAATAAGTAAGTCAAGCGCTCAAGATTTTATGAGTGGCGACGGACAAATAGGAATTAGTTTCGATTAAATTATTTCTAGTTCCTGGTTTCTAGTTCCTTGTTTAACACAATCCAACCAGAAACCAGAAACTAGTAACCAGAAATAAGTATGTATCATATTATAGAGAATAAAAAAAAGCTGAGCATTGCTGATATTAAAAACATCATTGATAAAAACTTGAAGTTAAAATTATCGGATGCTGCGGTTAAAGAAATTAATAAGTGTCGTTCTTACTTAGATAAAAAATTGAAGTCGAACAAAGGACCTATTTATGGTATTAACACGGGTTTTGGTTCTTTATGTAATGTGGCTATTCCTGATAAAGATTTAGAACAATTGCAAGAAAACTTGGTAATGTCTCATGCATGTGGAATGGGGGAGGAAGTTCCTACTGAAGTAGTGCGTTTGATGTTATTATTAAAAATACAAGCATTAAGCTTTGGAAAATCTGCTATTCACATTGATACAGTTGAGCGTTTAATTTATTTATATAACAATTCTATTTTCCCTGTTATTTATCAACTGGGTTCATTAGGTGCTTCGGGTGACTTGTCGCCATTGGCACACATGTCATTACCCTTGTTAGGTAAAGGCGAAGTGTATTATTTAGGAGTAAAAACAGAAACGGAAAAAGTTTACAAGCAATTAAAATTAAGTCCGCTTAAATTAAAATCTAAGGAAGGTTTGGCTTTGCTTAATGGTACACAGTTTATGAGTGCATATGGTGTTTCTTGTTTAATTAAATCTGAACACTTAAACAAAGCAGCTGATACCATTGCATGTGTCTCATTAGAAGCGTTTGATGGTAGAATAGATCCTTTCAAAAATCATTTGCATACTATTCGCCCTCATAACGGGCAATTGCAAACTTCTGAGTTTGTAAGAGAATTGTTACAAGGCAGTTCTTTAATCGAAAGAAAAAAGGAACATGTACAAGATCCTTACTCATTCCGTTGTATCCCTCAAGTGCACGGGGCAACAAAGGATACCTTTAATTATGTTAAGGGAGTTTTTGAAATTGAAATAAATTCAGTTACCGATAATCCAACAGTGTTTCCATCGGAAGATGAAATATTATCTGGAGGAAACTTCCACGGTCAACCTTTAGCTTTGGCTTTAGATTTCCTTTGTATTGCAATGGCTGAGTTGGCGAGTATTTCTGAGCGTAGAACGTATCAATTAATTTCGGGTGTAAGAGGATTACCTCCATTTTTAGTTGCTAATCCAGGTTTAAATTCAGGATTAATGATTCCACAATATACTGCTGCAAGTATTGTAAGTCAAAATAAACAATTGTGCACGCCAGCTTCTGCTGATAGTATTGTATCGTCAAACGGACAAGAAGACCACGTAAGTATGGGCGCAAATGCTGCTACTAAGTGTTATCAAGTAGTGGCTAATGTTCAACGTGTGTATGCAATTGAATTGTTAAATGCTTCGCAAGCAATTGAGTTTAGACGTCCAGGAAAATCTTCGGCGCGTATAGAGAAATTGTTGAAGAAATTCCGTACTATCATTCCTTTGATTAAGGAAGATAAAATCATGTATCAGGAGATGGAAGCTGCTTTACAATTTGTAAAAACCATGGCTGTTTAAAAATGAAGACTAAAACAAAACATACCTTTTTGATTTTTATCTTAATGGTACTTTGTTTTGTAGATTCATTTGCTTGCGATTGCCCCGCTGTTCCTAAGTTAGATGCTGGCTATGTAAAAGAGCACACCTTGGTTTTTCGTGGTTCGGTTAAATCAATTGGGGAATGCAATGAAATTAATAAAGCACATTTTTTAGTTCAGGAATTATACCTTGGTGATTGTACCTCTGAAATAGATGTGTTTTTTGATTGCAAAGGCGATTGTAAAATGACTTTTAATCCAGGGGAAACCTGGATAATATACGCTACCATGGCGCAAATGGGAAAACCTAAAGTTAATATTTGCTCTCGTAGTCGTAAATTGGTTGATAACGAAATTAAGTTGGCAACTAATTTTATAGCAAGTGATTTAAACTTTAAGGAAGAGTGTTTGTGGTTAAGAGATAATATTGGAACAAAAGATTTTTTAGAAAAGAATGAAAATTCCGATTTGCAACATAGAAACGAATTACCTTCCAAAAGCAGTTCATTAATTTTAATTGCTTCCTCATTAGCTGGA
>CANJJP010000217.1 GCA_947474485.1 Bacteroidota bacterium
AAAATGCGGGGTAAAAGTTTTAGTTGATGGAGCGCAATCCGCACCTCACATAAAAGTTGATGTACAAGATTTAGATGCTGATTTTTTTATTTTCGGTATGCATAAAGTATACGGACCAACAGGAGTTGGCGTATTATATGGAAAAGAAGAACTTTTAAATGCAATGCCTCCATACCAATATGGCGGTGGAATTATTAAATCGGTCACAATTGAAAAAACTGAACTAGCCGAATTACCAAATAAATTTGAAGCAGGCACGCCAAACATCGAAGGTGTTGTTGCAACAAAAGCAGCAATTGATTTTGTAAATAAAGTAGGAATAGAAAACATAAGTGCGCATGAACATACATTACTTTTAAAAGCAACTAAAGCACTAAGTGAATTACCTGAAATAGAAATATACGGTAACACACAAAGCAAAGCAGGTGTAATTTCATTCAACATAAAGGGTGTTCATCCATTTGATACAGGAACAATTTTAGATCAAATGGGAATTGCAGTAAGAACTGGCCATCATTGTACACAACCATTAATGCATTGCTTAGGAATACCGGGCACAGTAAGGGCTAGTTTTGCGATTTATAATACAGAAAAGGAAATAGATATTTTTATTGAAGGTGTAAAGAAAGCAATTAAGATGCTAACTTAAAATAGTGTCGAAAGTTAACTAGTCGTTAGTCGGCTAGTCTTGGATGTTAAATTAGAAATAAAATAAAAAAATGGCAAGTATTCAGAAATTCGAAGATATTAAAGCGTGGCAAAAAGCTAGAGTTTTAACAAAAGAGATTTATGTAATTACAAAGTCAAAAAGTTTCGATAATGATTTCGATTTAATAAGACAAATTAGACGAGCAACGGTTTCCGTAATGGCAAATATTGCAGAGGGATTCGAAAGAAAAAGGGATAAACAATTTGCTCATTTACTTGATATATCAATGGGTTCATTGGCTGAGGTAAAATCTCACCTATATGTTTGTTTAGATTTAGAATATATAAAAGAAACTGATTTTAAAAACTTCTCTGTTCAAATTGAAGAAATCGGAAAAATGTGTAATGCTCTAAGAAAATATTTAAAAGAATAACAAATTTCATAAATAAAAAAAGACTAACGACTAACCAACTAACCAACTAATGACTATTTTTGAAATAGAAAAAGAAATTATAGAAGAATTCGAGCTATTCGAAAACTGGGAAGATAAATACCAGTATATCATCGACATGGGTAAGGATTTAAAAGGATTACAAGATCAATATAAAACAGACGACAGATTAATAAAAGGTTGTCAAAGTAAAGTATGGTTGCATAGTGAAGTTGAAAACGGAAAAATAATTTTCACTGCCGATAGCGATGCAATTATTACAAAAGGAATTGTTGCCTTAATGATAAGAGTATTAAGCAATCACAGTCCGGATGAAATAGTAAATGCAGAACTTAGCTTTATAAATGCAATTGGATTAAAAGAACACCTCTCGCCTACCCGTGCAAACGGATTAGTGAGTATGATAAAACAAATGAAATTAGATGCATTAGCATTAAAAACAAAAGTAGCATAACAACATGGCAGCAATAATAGTTTCAACGAACCCAGAAATAACACAAAAGGCGATTGACCAATTAAAAACGTGTTATGACCCTGAAATTCCTGTTGATGTTTGGGAGCTTGGGTTAATTTATGAAATTCATCTTTCGGAAGAAATGGATCTAAAGGTTGTAATGACACTTACATCTCCAAATTGCCCAGCTGTTGAAACACTTCCAGCCGAAATGGAAAGCAAACTCAAAGAAATTACCGAGTTAAAATCTGTAAAACTTGACTTAACTTTTGAACCTACATGGACAAAAGAAATGATGAGTGAAGTAGCACAAGTTGAATTAGGCTTCATGTAATTTTCACACAATGGAAAATGAAATAACAAATAAAGTTGCAACAAGTGGAATCATCACTATTGATTTGGAAGAGTTTTATCCAACAGGTGGACGCAAGCTTATTGACATTAAACCTCAGTTATTTCAGGAATTAATTTTACGCGAAAAAGATTTTAGAGAATATATTAAAACTAACGATTGGTCTATTTACCAAGATTGTTACGTTGCAATTATTTGCAGTGCAGATGCAATTATTCCAACTTGGGCATATATGCTGATGAGCTTAGCGCTTGAGCCTTACGCAAAAAAAATAAGCTTTGGTAATTTAGAACAATTAGAAAGTATACTTTACGAAGAGCAATTATCAAAACACGATTTTGAGCAATACAAAGATGCAAGAGTTGTTGTAAAAGGTTGCGGCAAATTACCAGTACCAACACAAGCTTATGTTAACCTTAGTGCAAAATTAAAACCACTTGCAAAAAGTATTATGTACGGCGAACCTTGCAGTACTGTGCCATTGTACAAGGCTCCTAAAAATTAATATTAAATCCTGCGCGATATACTAATGGCGAATTAAACGGGCCATTGGTGTAAGGTGAGTTTGGAGTTGGCATAAACTCATACATTAACAACAAGTAGTAACACGATCTTGGTCCCATCTGATTTCTCAAACCTAAACCAGCCAAATACACATCTGCAATAGTACGTTTTGGAGTAGCAATCGCAAAATTATCTGGAACACTTAACACATCGTATTCTGCTTGCAAAAATAAATAAGGTAATGGCTTAAACCGCACAAATGCACCTGCGCCATAAAACATGTATCTGTATGTAAACGAATTATACCGAATTGAAAGATTTGTAAAAATACCTTGAACTCCAACACTTGCATACTTATTAAACTTGTAACCAATATTTGGAGAAAGGTCAATTAAACTTCCATTACCTGTTAATTGTAATCCCAAATTTCCTCCGAAGTACAAACTATCCTTCCATGCAATTTTTGGCTTTGGCCCTTTTGCTTTCATGGGGCGATTGTTTTGTGAAACAGAAGTAACAACCATTAAAAAGGCAAAAATACCAAGCAGAAAATATTTTCTCACATTTAACATTTAAGTGTAAATTTACTAAAATAAATTAAAAGCAAGCATAGTATTGCTTGGTATAATTACATCACAAAAAAGCATGAAAACAGCAATCATAACAGGTGCCTCAGGAGGAATTGGAAAGGAATTAGTTAAACTTTTTTTAACAAATAATTGGAAAGTATTAGCTGTTTCGCGCAATACAAAAGCCTTAGAAGACATTAAGCATAAAGAATTAATTGTATTGGAAACCGACATCAACAAAAAAGAAGATCGTGAGAAAATTGAAAAATTAGCCGATACACTTTCGCCAATAGAAGTGCTCATAAACAACGCAGGCAAATTATTAAACAAACCTTTTTCAGGTATTGATGAAAAAGAATTGCAAGAAGTATACTCTGCAAATGTATTTGCTCCATTTCATTTAATTCAACGTTTGTTACCACAATTAATAAAAGGTGATCGCGGACATGTTGTTAATATTGGCAGCATGGGAGGTTTTCAAGGAAGTGTGAAGTTTGCTGGACTAACTGCTTACAGCTCCTCTAAATTTGCACTAGCTGGTTTAACCGAGTTGTTGGCCGAAGAATTTAAAGATGAAAACATTTCTTTTAATTGCTTAGCAATTGGAGCCGCACAAACCGAAATGCTTGCAAAAGCTTTCCCAGGTTACCTAGCACCTTTAACAGCAAAAGAAATGGCAAGTTTTATTTTTGATTTTGCAACTAAGAATGCGAAATTTATAAATGGGAAGGTGATACCGGTATCTGTTACAACGCCGTAGAGTATCGAAAAAAAGGGGGGGGCTTCGTCAGGCTCAGCCTGACGTATAGGAAGGAAGAGGAAAAGAGAGCATTTCTACATTTTTGAATATGTTTGATTTTTTGTAACTTCGTATAAAATTTTTAAAATGAAATCTACAAGCCTTCTATTAAGAAAAATAAGTCTCGTAGAATATTTATTAGGTATTCAAGACGAAAAGGTTTTCGGTAAAATTGAATCGAATATTCATAAAAGTTTAAAGGCAGTAAAACCAGTTGATATTGTTTTCACAAAACAAGATATTATTGAGCGTGCAGAGTTCTCGGATAAACAAATAAAAAAGGCCACGTATTAAGCCAAAAAGAATTAGAAGAGCAATCAAAAAATTGGTAATTCTATGAGGCAAATCATTTGGACTAATTATGCAATTTCCGAATTAAAAGTATTTTCCTTTACTATAGAATGGTTGCTGGTGATAAAATTGCAGACAAAATTCGAAAATCAATTTTTAACTCAACTAAACCGCTTATTAAAGTTCCTTTTATTGGTCCTATTGAAGAAAACTTAATTTATTTGAAACAAGAACATCTATACTTAGTTGAAGGAAATTATAAATCATTTATAAAGTTGAGAAAAACAATATTTACATCACTGATATTTTTGATTGTAGACAAAACCTTGATAAAATGAAAAGGTAAATTGATGGGCTTGAAAATAAATTTTATTATATTTAAGATAGATACCAGCAACTTTATAGCCCCTATAAAGCTAGTTTAGCAAGATAGGCGAGAGTTTATAGCGGATTTTAAGAAGTTA
>CANJJP010000218.1 GCA_947474485.1 Bacteroidota bacterium
ACTTCAACAGTGTCTGATTTCAATAATCCTTTCAATAGGTTTAATAAAACCGCTAGCAAAGAAACTTCACAAATAATAATAAACACCATGATGAAAAATGTTGGCATATCCAATCCACCGATTAGCCAATCAAATTTTTCTACTACAACTGGAGCAGCTTCTTGCGCTTGTAATGTAGCTGTGGATAATAAAACGATTCCACCTACCGCAGCAACTTTTGAAGCGTTTGATTTTTCAGCACGTTTCTTTTCCAGCTTTTGTTTAATGTAATCGCTTTTAGAAACATTTTTCAAAACGTTTGCTACAACAGCAATTAACACCAGTAATAGTAATATTACAACTAACAACACATTAAACATGGCGTTTGAAAAATAAGATGCTGATGAAGCTTTTACTTCTTGAGCCCATATTAAGTTTGGTAGAATTAAAAATCCACCTAACAAAGCCAAACCTTTTATTTTTAATTTATTCATATGTAGAATTTTTTATTTTTTAATTGCCATATGGTATACGCCATGTATTTTATTCATTTTATGCTTAGGCACATGGCTATTTCATAATCCTTATTTTTTTGAATACTTAATCTTTTTCGTTTAATGGTAAATTAGCTGCGTTATCAAAATATTCCTTTTTCCCGCGGAACACAAACCAAGTTACGCCAACAAAGAACAAAAAGAATATCATCAATGATATCAATGGATAGACACCAACACCCGCAATACTTTCTAAATAATTAATGAATTTCATAATTTCTGTTTTTATTTATTAGCAACTGCTTTTGTTTTCATCTCTACTTTAATATCCTTACCTAAACGTTGTAAATATGCAATCCAAGCAATGATTTCTCTGTCGTTTAATTTTTCTATTCCTTCAGCAGCAACAAATTGTTTTACTTTTTCATCACTCATTAAATTTTTCGTGATTTCGTTAGCTTGTAATTCCATATCAGCTGCTGCTCTCTTTTCATAACCATCGCCGTAAGGAACACCTAAACGTTGCATTGCTTTAATTTTTGCAACAGTGCTCGATACATCAATTTGATCCGTATACAACCAAGGGTAACGTGGCATAATTGAGTTATCTGAAGTTTGAGTTGGCTCATACATATGGAAGAAATGCCAGCTATCAGGATACTTACCACCTAAACGCGCTATATCCGGACCAGTACGTTTACTTCCCCATTGGAATGGATGATCATAAACAAACTCACCTGCTTTTGAATAACCACCATCACCTTCGTTTGGTGCATAACGTGCTACCTCACTTCTGAACGGACGAACCATTTGAGAGTGACACGTATAGCATCCTTCTCTTACATAAATATCTCTACCATGTAATTCAAGTGGCGTGTAAGGTTTAACGCTTGCGATTGTTGGTATGTTCGACTTAACCAAGAATGTTGGAACAAACTCTATAATACCACCAATTGCAACAACGACTAAGGCAACAACCATTAACTGAATTGGCTTACGCTCAATCCATCTGTGCCAATGTTCTTTGTGAGTAGTTTCGTAGTTTTTAGCCAATGCTGGAGCTTCTGCTGCTTCGTTAGCTAAAAAATCACCTTTTTTAACTGTCTTAATTAAATTCCATACCATCATTATTGCACCTACCAAATACAACGCTCCACCCACTGCACGAGCAGCATAGAAAGGAATCATTTTATTTACTGTATCCATGAATTGCCATTTTAATTGGCCTTCTGGAGTAAACTCTTTCCACATTAAACTTTGCATGATACCTGACCAATACATTGGAACTGCATACAATACAATACCTAATGTACCAATCCAAAAATGCATACTTGCTGCTTTCTTAGAATATAATTCCGTTCTAAATAATCGTGGTATTAACCAATACAAAATACCGAATGTCATAAAACCATTCCAGCCTAAAGCTCCTACGTGAACGTGAGCAATTGTCCAATCGGTAAAATGAGAAATTGCATTTACATTTTTAAGAGATAACATTGGACCTTCAAAAGTTGCCATACCATAAGCAGTAACTGCAACAACTAAGAACTTTAAAACAACATCTTCACGCACTTTATCCCAAGCACCACGAAGCGTTAATAAACCATTAATCATGCCACCCCAAGACGGTGCAATTAACATGATGGAGAACACAACACCTAAAGACTGCGCCCAATCAGGAGTTGAAGTGTACAACAAGTGATGAGGACCTGCCCAAATGTAAATAAAAATTAAAGCCCAAAAGTGAATGATAGATAATCGATATGAATAAACAGGACGATTTGCTGCTTTAGGTAAGAAGTAATACATTAATCCTAAGTATGGAGTAGTTAAGAAAAATGCAACCGCATTATGACCATACCACCATTGCACTAAAGCATCTTGCACACCAGCATACCATGAGTATGATTTCCAAAATGAAACAGGAATTTCGATTGAGTTTACAATGTGTAACAATGCAACGGTAACAAATGTTCCGATATAGAACCAAATAGCAACATATAAATGACGCTCTCTACGACGAAGAATTGTTCCAAACATATTCCAACCAAATACTACCCAAACTAAGGTGATTAATATATCAATTGGCCACTCTAACTCAGCGTACTCTTTACCTGTAGTTTTTCCTAAAGCAAGAGAAACAGCAGCTAACACAATAATTAATTGCCAACCCCAAAAGTGAATCTTACTTAATAAATCACTAAACATACGAGCCTTTAATAAACGCTGTAACGAATAATAAACTCCCATAAAAATACCATTACCTACAAATGCAAAAATGATTGCGTTGGTATGAATTGGTCTAACACGACCGAAAGTCGTGTACGGTAAATTCATATTTAATGATGGAAGAAATAATTGTAATGCAGCAAGCAAACCTGCCAACATACCAACAATTCCCCAAAGCATAGTAGCGTAGGCGAACCATTTTACAATTTTGTTGTCGTAATTAAATTTTTGCAGTTCCATAATCTATTTTGTTTCTGTTTTATTGGTTTTTTGTTCTACTTCATTCTCAAATAACATCCTAACTGATGGGGTATAGTCGTCTTCGAATTGCCCCTTTTTAACCGACCATATAAAGGCTCCTAAAAAGCCAAGGGCGATTATCAAACTTGCTACAACTAATACTACTATAACTCCCATGTCTATTCGTTTCAGGTGTCAAAATTATTTTTTTTAACATCTAGCATGTATGACTAATATCAAGGCTAAACATGATGATTATCATGTTTCCTAACCCTCAAGGCTAGCAATGAACTCATGCCAACTGTAAATAATACTATACTAACCGAACTTAACGGCATTAAAATGGCTGCTATTACAGGCTCCAGGCCACCTTGAACCGCGAAATACAAACCAACAATATTGTACATAATGGAGATGATGAAGCTCCCTAAGATGATTGTTTTTTGAGCTCTTGCATAAGCAATTAATTTATGAAAAGCATAGAAATGGTCGCCTGCTAAAATAGCATCGCATGCAGGAGAAAAATTATTAGTATTATCCGAAACAGCAATTCCAAGGTCGCTTTGAGCTAAAGCTCCAGCATCATTTAATCCATCACCAATCATCATTACTTTTCTGCCTTCTGATTGCAGTTTTTTTATGAATTGCAATTTATCTTCTGGCTTTTGATTAAAAATCATCGTGGTTCTATCGCCAAAAAAGTTTCTTAATTTTTCTTCTTCGCTATTATTATCCCCAGAAAGAACTAATAAAGAAAATTTAGATTTCAAATTGCTTATCAATGCTTTTAAGCCATTACGATATTTACTTCGAATAGTAAAATATCCATAGAATACATTATCAATAACAACATAGACCCTACTTCCATGTTCCACATCTTCACGCACATTCTTAACATCTACATACTCAAGCGAGCCCGCTTTAATATCAAAAGAATTAACTGATCCATGCAAACCTCTTCCTTTTTCTTCATTATAATCACTTACTAATTGCTTTGTTGTAACTGGAATCTCCAACGAAATTAATCTACTTAACGGATGGCTCGATTGTCTAAATAAATATCCTAGAGCTTCTTTTTGCTCAGCATTTAATTCTTTTCCTTGGTAATTTACTTTTGATTCGTTTTGACGCGTAATGGTTCCTGTTTTATCAAATACGATGGTATCAATATCTTTCATTCGCTCCAATGCATTTGCGTTTTTTACATACAAACCCAATTTGCCAAGCATGCTAAGCATATTACCATTAGTGAAAGTAGCACTCAATAATAATGCACAGGGGCAAGCAACAATAAGCACTGAAGTAACAGCGTCTAATATTTTAGAAGTATCATTAATATACCAATAAATAGATGCGCCTAAAGCAATTGAGAATAAAGCATAAGTAAAATACCTACTTAATTCATGAACAAAAGAAACTTTTTTCTCTTCAGCATTTTCCTTAAAGGCCTCGTTATTCCATAATTGAGTTAGGTAACTATGAGAAACTTCTTTCACTACTTCTAATTCTAAAGCCTGTCCTATTTGTTTACCGCCAGCATAAATTATTTCACCAATAGTTTTATTTACAGGAGCACTTTCACCTGTAAC
>CANJJP010000219.1 GCA_947474485.1 Bacteroidota bacterium
TCTTTCTCTAGTCCATATTGGTTAAGTGCCGAACACACAACGGGTTTATATACTGTAAGCGACCAACTATTAAGAGGAACACCAGATAATGTTTCTGCAACACAAGCTACTTTTGATATTACTATTGGTGATTTAAATTTTAAAGTAAAACGCCCATTGGTATATAAATATACTGACCCAGTTAAAGGAGAAGTATATCGCCCATTTGAAGTATTACCTCCAGCAACCATTAATATTGCAGAGAAAGTATATGTGTTTTCAGATGATAAAGAAAAGACAATTCAGTTAAGAGTTAAGGCTAATACTGATAATGTTAGTGGAACAGTTTTTTTTAGTATTCCTAATAATCCAATTGAGCAAAACTGGGAAGTAATTGTGAAGGATTCATTATTATTTAAATTGGATAAAAAAGGCAGTGAAAAGATAATTGAATTTAAGATAAAAACGAAGGCGGAGTTTTTAAGTTCTGCATTAAAGGCACGTATAGAAATAGATGGGCAAAGTTATGACAAGAGCATTCAGCGTATCGAATATGATCACATTCCTTATCAGTTTGTTCTATCGGAGGCAACAGCCAAATTGGTTAAACTCGATTTGAAAAAATCGAACAACATTATAGCTTACATTCCTGGTGCAGGTGATGAAGTTGAAACTTGCCTTAAACAAATTGGGTATAATGTAACTACGTTAACAGATGAAATGCTTGCCACAGCAGACCTTTCTAAATACGAAGCTATTGTTACAGGCATTCGCGCTCATAATACAAACGAGCGTCTACAAGTATATTATTCCAAGTTAATGGATTATGTAAAAAACGGAGGTAACTTAGTAGTTCAATACAATACCAACAGTAGAGTAGGGCCCGTTGTTGCCAAAATTGGACCTTATCCATTTACAGTTTCAAGAAACAGAGTTACAGATGAAAATGCAGATGTAAAGATTATTAATAAAAAACATTCGGTTTTAAATTTCCCAAATTTAATTTCAGAATATGATTTTAAAGGCTGGATTCAAGAGCGAGGAATTTATTTTGCAACTGACTTAGACAAAAATTACGAAACTATTTTCGAGATGAACGACAAAGATGAAAGACCAAGCGACGGTAGTTTAATTGTTGCTAAGTATGGTAAAGGAAATTTTGTTTATACGGGCTTAGCGTTTTTTAGAGAGCTACCTGCTGGCGTTCCTGGTGCATACAGGTTGTTTGCCAATTTAATTAGCATTCCGCAAAATAAATAATGGAAGAAGAAAAATCACCCATATTAGGTAGCTGGCGAAATGTGTATGCATTGGTTGTAATTGTATTAGTTGCAGTTATTGTAGGTTTATATTTTTTTACCGAAAACTTTAAAAAATGAGTGGAATAGATTGGTTAGTATTATGTCTTACACTATTCTCCATTATTTTATACGGAGTTTGGAAAAGCCGTAATACAAAAAATATAAAGACCTATTTATTAGCCGATAGACAATTGCCTTGGTATCATGTTGGACTTTCGGTAATGGCAACGCAGGCTAGCGCCATTACTTTTCTTTCAGCACCGGGGCAAGGTTATACAGATGGTTTGCGCTTTGTACAATTTTATTTTGGTTTACCATTGGCAATGATTGTTTTGTGTACCACTTTCATTCCCATTTTTCATAAACTAAATGTTTATACCGCTTACGAGTATTTAGAAAAACGTTTCGATAACAAAACAAGAACCTTAACGGCATTTTTATTTTTATTGCAACGAGGCATTTCAACAGGTATTACTATTTATGCGCCTGCTATAGTATTATCAACCATTTTAAATATTAATATAACCTACACTACTTTTTTAATGGGTGGACTTGTAATCCTATATACAGTTTATGGCGGGGCAAAGGCAGTGTCTTATACACAAATGCTGCAAATGGGAATTATATTTATTGGTTTATTTATGGCGGCCTATATGGTTGTTCATTTAATGCCAGCCAATGTTGGCTTTACCGATGCTTTGCACATTGCGGGTAAAATGGGAAAATTAAATGCAATCGATACTACTTTTGATTTACAAAATAGATACAATATTTGGTCCGGTATTATTGGTGGCTTCTTTTTACAGCTATCTTATTTCGGTACCGACCAATCTCAAGTTGGGCGCTACCTAACAGGTAAATCAATTACACAAAGTCGTTTAGGTTTAGTAATGAATGGACTACTTAAAATCCCAATGCAGTTCTTTATTTTATTAATTGGAACATTAGTATTTGCGTTTTATCAGTATCACACTCCACCAATGTTTTTTAATAAGGTAGAAGTAAATGCAATTGAAGCCAGCGATTACAAAAAAGATTACAAAGCACTTGAATTAAATTACGAAAAGGAACAGGTTCAAAAACGTAAACTAGTTACTGATTTAGTTGATGCAGAGCATAAGAATGACGAAGAGGGAATTTTCTTTGCAGGAAAAGAATTAGCATTGGCCAATATTCGTTCAGAAACAATTAGAAAGGATGCAATAGCCTTGATGAAGAAAAATAATCCGAAAGCTGATTTAAACGATACTAATTATGTGTTCTTGTCATTTGTAATGCAATACTTGCCAACGGGATTAGTTGGTTTATTAATAGCCATTATCTTTTTAGCATCAATGGGTTCAACAGCTAGTGGTTTAAATTCTTTAGCTTCAACAACAGTAATTGATTTTTACAAACGTTTTTCTAAAAAGGAAAGCAATGAAAAAAGAGATTTGTATATTTCTCGCTTCACAACTGTTCTATGGGGCTTGTTTTGTTTAGTAGTTGCCTTGTATGCAGGTAAAATTGGAAACTTAATTGAAGCCGTTAATATCCTTGGCTCACTTTTTTATGGAACCATTTTAGGGATTTTCTTAGTAGCATTCTACCTTAAGAATGTAAAAGGGAATGCAGTGTTTTATGCGGCGATCATTGCTGAAGCATTTGTTGCCATCGCATGGTACTTTGATTTATCTGCCTTTTTGTGGTTAAATGTGCTAGGTTGTGCAATGGTCGTTCTGTTTTCATACTTCTTTAAATTACTTGCTTTTGATAAAATAAAGGCATAAAAAACGCCCCGAGAACTCGGGGCGTTTTTAATAAAATATTTAATCAAAAATTATTTACCTTTTGTTTCTGCAATAATTTTCTCAGCCATTTTCACATAAGCATCGTCTTGGTCTTCTTTAGCTAAAGTTAAGGCTTGTGTAGCTGTAGCATTTGCACCTTTATTGTCCTTTAATTTAACTTGAATTTTAGCTTTTAATAAAACTACCCAATATGCTTTTGGATTTGCAGCAACTGCTTTATCAGCCCACTCCAAAGCTAATTTCATGTCTTTGTCGTTCTCATAATAATAACTTGCAGCAGAGAAATAAGGCTTAGTATCTTTAATTACAGAGTTCTCGATGTTCTTCATGATTTTAGTATCGATATCAGCAACTACTGAAAAAGCAACACGTGTTTTTTCCCATTGTATTTCGATGTTTGCTTTGCTTGAAGTAACATCAGCAACATTAATAGTAAATGTTTCAACGTTAGCAGCTAAAGCACTTGACTTAACTTTAAAACGTAAAGCTTCATCTTCCTTTTTGTAAGAAGATACATCTCCACCCATTGTTAAATCTTTGTAAAACATGATTTCCCATATGTCTTTATCAGGAACGCTGTAAATTGCATAAGTACCTGCTTTTACATCATTACCTTCTACTTTCACATCTTCACCAAAAGTAATTTTCGTGCTTCCGTTTGCACCTGTACGCCATACTTTTCCAAAAGAAACAACATCACCAAAAATGATTCTACCTTTTACACTCGGTCTTGAGTAATCAATTGTAATTTCAGATAAAGCAAAAGCTTGCTTAACTGTTTGTGCCGGACTAGGAGCCGGAGTTTTTAATTGTGCATTTACATTTGTTGTAAAAATACTAGCAGCAGCAAATAAAGCCATTGCAGTAAGTTTTGTTGATTTTATCATATTGTGTTTTGTTAAAATTTAAGATGCTAAAATAATATTAATAAGTTTAGTATTACCCTATCTTAACTAAATCAATCATTTTTAACGATAATTAAATATACAGATGTAAGCAATTGTTGAATTGTTGATATATTGAATTGGCGAATTGTGAAACAATTGATTTTATATTTATATTAAACTCAATATCTCAACAATTCAATAACTCTCTATTTGATTCTTCTAGCTGTTTCCCTTTGGATATCTCTGGTCTTAATGTCGTCGCGTTTATCGAATAGCTTTTTTCCTTTTGCTAAGGCTATTTCGAGTTTTGCGTAACCACCTTCGGAAATAAACATGCGAATGGGAATAATTGTTAATCCTTGATCTTTAAGTTTTTTTTGAAGTTTGTTAATCTCCATTTTATTCAGCAATAATTTTCTATCACGATTGGGTGCATGATTATTGTAGGTTCCTTGCTCGTATTCGGTAATGTGCATGTTTTTTACCCAAAGTTCATCTTTAATGAATAAACAATAGCCATCGGTAATGTTTGCTTTACCTGCA
>CANJJP010000220.1 GCA_947474485.1 Bacteroidota bacterium
CACTGGTAATAAGCAGGTAAACGAAAAGGTAATAGCTAACAACATTAATTTAACGCGCAGGTTAAAGAAATAAGAAAAGTAATTATCGCTAAATAAGATGATAGAGAACCCATAAACAACCACAAAAAGTGGGTGAAAAAGAAAAGAGAATGCTAAAGAAATGTTTCTATTCATTACGGCCATAAAGATAATCTTTATTTAGCTCCAAAATTTACATTTTGGGCGTACCACTTATCTTAAAAAACCTACCACTTAATAGAAATTGACCCGCACTTACCAATTGCTTATAGGTTTTGCTTAGCTGCTGGGCTATCTTTATATCAGTTCTTTAAAGGGTTTTGTTTGTTTAAAATTTTTGAATGGGCAGGTGAGGTTATCGTGGGGATGCTTCACCTGTCGTTCAAATTCTCCAACAAAAGATCATACTAAAACTAATGATAGCATTAGATTTAGGGTTTCTACTTCACGAATCGCCGCTTTTTCCATTTCGTTTAGTTAATAAAAAGAGCTAATAGATAAATCATTTGTATAGAAGGGTATGCAATCCCATTTTGCTCAATCAAAAGTAATAGGAGTAAATTTCATGATTCCAAAAACAAACAGGGTTTATGTAAATTTGAAAACAATTTATAGGAACAAAGAATGGAGGTTTGATAGAAATTTGATGTGGTATTCGTTTGGACTTAAGTTTTATATTCTTTGAAGTATCAAAAATTAAATTTGTATTATTCCTAACATAAGTATGAACCTTAATCCAATGTCTTGTCTTAAACTAGGTTTCGACAACACAATCCGTTAATGCGAATTTTCAATCCGAGAATTTTTCAATTACCCCCCTTAAAACCCAAAATATATTACCATTTAACCTTAAATTAACCTTTAAATAATTGGTTTCCATCGAAATCTGCTCAAAAAGAGGGAATTACAACAAAAATTTAGTATCTTTGCGCCCTTAAAAAAAAAATAAATGTCTACAATTCGTAACATCGCAATTATTGCCCATGTCGATCACGGTAAAACTACTTTGGTTGATAAAATTCTACACACTTGTAAACTGTTCCGCGAGAACCAAGAAACAGGTGAACTTATTTTGGATAACAATGACTTAGAGCGTGAGCGTGGTATTACCATTCTTGCTAAAAACGTTGCTGTAACTTACAAAGGTCACAAAATCAATATTATTGATACTCCAGGCCATGCTGATTTCGGTGGTGAAGTTGAGCGTGTATTAAACATGGCTGATGCTGTTGTTTTATTAGTAGATGCTTTTGAAGGTCCAATGCCTCAAACGCGTTTCGTATTACAAAAAGCAATTTCTCAAGGTAAGAAAGCAATCCTAGTTATTAATAAAGTTGATAAGCCAAACTGTAAGCCGGATGAGGTTCATGATATGGTTTTTGATTTATTCTTTAACTTAAATGCTACTGAAGATCAATTAGATTTCCCTACAGTGTATGGTTCATCTAAACAAGGTTGGATGGGACCAGATTGGAAAACTCCAACTGAAGACATCACTTATTTATTAGATACTATTATCGAAAAAACTCCTATCGCTCCAATTCGCGAAGGAAGTTTACAGTTACAAATTACATCTTTAGATTATTCTTCTTTCATTGGTCGTATTGCAATCGGTCGTGTATTTAGAGGTAAGATTAAAGAGAACAGTCCTGTTAGCGTTGTTAAACGTGATGGTACTATTACTAAATCTCGTATCAAAGATTTATTTGTATTTGATGGTTTAGGAAAAACGAAAGTAACTGAAGTTATTGCAGGTGATATTTGTGCATTTACAGGAATCGAAGGTTTTGAAATTGGTGATACGGTTGCTGATTTTGAAAATCCAGAAGGTTTACCAGTAATTGCTATTGATGAGCCAACAATGAATATGTTGTTTACAATCAACAACTCTCCATTCTTTGGTAAAGATGGTAAATATGTAACATCTCGTCATTTACGTGATCGTTTATTTAAAGAGTTAGAAAAAAACTTAGCATTACGTGTTGAGGAAACTTCTACTCCAGATGCTTATATAGTTTTCGGTCGTGGTATTCTTCATTTATCTGTTTTGATAGAAACAATGCGTCGTGAAGGGTATGAATTACAAATTGGTCAACCACAAGTTATCATTAAAGAAATTGATGGCAAAAAATGTGAGCCAATGGAGATTCTTACGATCGATTGTCCAGAAGGAGTTACAAGTAAAGTAATCGACTTAGTTTCTCAACGTAAAGGTGACATGTTAGTAATGCAACCAAAAGGAGATTTAATTCATATGGAATTTGATATTCCTTCTCGTGGTATTATTGGTTTACGTAATAATATATTAACTGCAACTGCTGGTGAGGCAATTATGGCTCATCGTTTCAAAGCTTACGAGCCTTGGAAAGGTACAATTGCACAACGTATTGCAGGTGTAATGATTAGTAAAGAAAAAGGAACTGCGGTTGCTTATAGTATTGATAAGTTACACGATAGAGGTAAATTCTTTATCGGTGCAGGTGAAGAGGTTTATCCAGGAATGGTAATTGGTGAGCACATTCGTCCTGATGATTTAGTTGTAAACTTGTGTGGTGAGAAAAAATTAACCAACATGCGTGCAAGTGGAACAGATGAGAAAATGCGTATTGCACCTCCAATTAAATTCT
Source organism: Bacteroidota bacterium (assembly GCA_947474485.1). Classification (GTDB taxonomy): domain Bacteria; phylum Bacteroidota; class Bacteroidia; order B-17B0; family Aurantibacillaceae; genus JADJDM01. Next base: position 2,646 of record CANJJP010000220.1, read on the forward strand.
CTTTAGAAGAATCGATGGAATACATTGCAAATGATGAGTATGTAGAAATTACACCAAATTTCTTACGTATCCGTAAAATCATTTTAGATGAGAGTGAGCGTAAACGTACACAAAAGCAAGTATTGGCTTAGGCTTCGACCCTTTGAGAGCTTCAGGGCTCAGCCTGACTTGACAGTTTATCTAATTGATGTTTATTTTGAGGATGTCTCATTGTAAAATAATTGTATTTCAAATTTACGAAAGTATAGGGAAATTAGAATAGCGCCTGTATGTTTCGCTACTCTGTAGCTCAAATTTTTTGTTACTCATGTTTTACAATGGTACCACTACTCTGTAGCTTTTTACAACAGCCAGCCGCAGAGCGTCAAAACAGTTATAAAAAGCACAACATACATAAAATAAAAAGCTACAGAGTAGGAGAATATTAAATTTTGTAAAGTTGTGTGAGTTATAACTCAAAGAAATGAAGAAAAGAGAGTTTACTAAATAATATTTATTCTGTTTTTAAATCCACGGATTGGCTTACGCACTATCGACACTACAAATCCGCGCGAACGGGAATTCGGCTGCTTGTTTTTCGTTGTGCCTTCTTTAACACTAGTGCAAGAATTATTCTGCCATTACTTGTTTCAATCTATCCGAGCTTTCTATAGCATCAAAAATATATAAAATCTCTATTTGCTTTGAGTTCGAATCCTGAAAATAAATAATTCGATAACGCCTTCTTGAAACAACTCTATGAAAAGGTGCGCCTAAATCGGGGTCGTAACTGTATTTTGGTGGATTACATAAACTCGAAACAGTTGCTAAAATATCATCCTTAACTTTATGAGCAGCCTTTATTGATTTTGGTTTATAGAAATCAAAAATATTTTTTAAAGCTTTAGTAGCTTTTATGTCCCACAATATTGTGTACACTTACCAATTTTTTGATTGCGCAACAAGTTTGGAGTGCTCTACAAATTGCCCCTTTTTAATACGTAAATGAGCATCAGCAACTTCCTTCTTTAGTTTGCCACGTGTAAGTTTCTCTCCTTCTACGGTATAACCAATAGTAGTTGTATTGTCAGCTTCAAGAATTGCATAAATCATATCAATTAAACGATTATCAGCTTTATCCAATTGCTTTTTAATTTTCTGTTTTTTTTGAAGAAGTGTCATGGCAAGAAATAATTGTATCTCAAATTTACGAAATATTTAGGAAAATTGAAAATTGAAATTGAACCTGTATGTTCCGCTACTCTGTAGCTTAAACTCTCTCTCAGTATTCATGTTTTACAAAGGTGCCGCTACTCTGTAGCTTTTAACACCAGCCGCAGAGCGGCGAAACATTTGTAAAACCCTAACCGCCCAAAATAAAAAGCTGCAGAGCAGCGGAATATTAAATTTTTGTAAAGTTGTGTGAGTTATATCGTAAAGAAATGCAGAATAGAGATTTTACAAAATAATATTTATTACGTTTTCAAATGCACGGATAGGCTTTCGCACTATCCGCGGTACAAATCCGCGCGAACGGGCAACATTGACAAGAGTGGAAAATATCTTTGCGACACTTAGAGGGTAGTAATTTATTCTTTGCAGAAGTAATTATATAAAAGATCGCCTAGGGAATCTGGAATAATATTTTCATAATTTTCTTCAATTTCATATCCTTTTCTGATGGTTGAAGTTATTAGATCTTTTTTTTCTGAATAAAGGTGTTTCTCTACTATTACTATTTGATTTGTAGGGCATTTAATTACCAACAAAATGATTTCAGTGGTGTTTTTATAGTAGAAAGTTTTTCCCTTTTTAAATATTTGTTTATTACTTCCAACTTCTTTAACCCATATTTTTTTTTTC
>CANJJP010000221.1 GCA_947474485.1 Bacteroidota bacterium
ATGATTCCTGCGTTAAAATTAGGCAAATTGCACGTAAATGAAATTGAAGAAAAAGCCTATCAAAAATTAAAAATCTTAGGGTTACATGAACAAGCTTTAAAATCGGCTGGTAAATTATCTGGTGGTCAACAACAGCGAGTTGCTATTGCTAGAGCACTCATAAACGACCCTCTCATGATAATGGGAGATGAACCAACTGGAAATTTAGATAGTAAAAATACAGACATCGTATTTGATATATTTCAAAACTTGACTAAAAATTATGGTCAAACAATTGTTGCGGTCACTCATGATGATGATTTTGCTCGTAAAAGCGATAGAATTATTGAAATGAAAGATGGGGAAATCCTAAAGTGATTATAGTAACTTCCCAGTTCATTAATCTCATTATTTTTGGGTTGTTATTTTCTTATATTTAAGTTATGTAACATTTGTAACCGTTAAAACAGGATTTAGGTTATATTTTTGTCCCATAAAAAGCTATAACTATGTTATCATTATTAAAAAATTTATTTAAGAATAATTCTGTTGATTTGTCTCAATTGATTAAAGATGGAGCGATTATCGTTGATGTAAGAAGCAAAGCAGAATTTGCTACAGGTCATGTGAAAGGCTCCATTAATATTCCATTAGAACAAATAGGTGCTAGTGTTGAAAAATTAAAGTCTCACAATCATATTATTACATGTTGTCGCAGTGGCAACAGAAGTGGAATGGCATTAAGAACATTACAATCAAAAGGATTTAAAAATGTAACCAATGGCGGAAGTTGGCAAAATGTAAATCAATATAAATAAAAGTATGGAATCACTTAAAGTACTCATACCAACCGATTTTTCAGTACAAGCAGAATATGCTTACCTGATGGTGAAAAAACTGGAAGAAAAAATTCCTGTAGAAATTCATTTTATACATGTGTTAAGCGTTCCCGATACGGTTACGATGGATAAACAAGGTAATATTCAAACTTGCGGAGAAATTAGCATAGATTACCTTTATGCTCAAAAAGATATTATTGAACGAAAATTTCATGACTTAAAAGTATCCTATGGTAGTGAAACACAAACTCATTTAGTTTTAGGAAAGCTTACAGATAAAATTGTTTCCTACTCAAAGGAGAATAATTTCGATTTAATAGTTATGGGAACAAAAGGGGCTTGGGGTTTAAAAGAAAAATTATCTGGCTCCGAAACTCAAATTATTGCTCGTCAATCAACCATACCATTATTATCTTTAATGTGTGATCGGTCTGATTTAATTATTGAAAATATTTTATTAGTGCACGATTTTTCAACGCCTAAAAATCAAAATTTAGAATTGTTGCATAAACTCATAAAAGCATTTAATACCAAAGTACATTTGTTACAAATAGTTGAAAATTTGAACGATGAAAATAAATCTGCTATCTTAGCTCAAATGGATGAATTTGCAAATATTAATACGATAACAAATTTCGAAAAACATGTATTAAATGATAGTGATGTTGAAAATGGCGTGATTCATTTTAACCAAATGCAAAACATGGATATCATTTGCATTGGCACGCATGGAAAGGGTGGATTGTTTCATAAAAGTTCTACTGAAAAATTAATTAATCATTTATTTAAACCAATTATTTCTTACCATTTAAGCAATTAATTATGTTAGAGTTTATACAACAACCTTGGACTTGGTGGGTATCGGGCGCATTAATTGCCGGCATCATGTTTTCATTATTATTTTTCGGACAATCATTTGGTTTCTCCTCAAACTTAAGAACCATTTGTTCGGCTGCCGGTGGTGGCAAATTACTTAAGTTTTTTGATTTCAATTGGCGCTCTCAATTATGGAACTTAGTGTTTTTAGTTGGAGCAATTTTAGGAGGTTTTATTGCTCATCAATTTTTATCAAATGGGCAACCAGTTCAAATTTCTGAAAATACAATTAATGATTTAGCTCAATTAGGAATAGGGGCACCAACATCAGCACAGCCAGATGAATTATTTAGTTTAGAGTCAATGCTTTCATTAAAGGGTTTTGCAATATTAGCTTTAGGTGGTTTAATGGTTGGTTTTGGTTCTCGTTATGCAGGCGGTTGCACATCAGGGCATGCCATCAGCGGTTTATCTGACCTTCAAGTTCCATCGTTAATAGCAGTTATTGGTTTTTTTGCAGGTGGCTTATTAATGACTTATGTTTTACTTCCTTTAATATTATAAAAAAATGAAATTTATTAAATTTTTAATTCTAGGTACTGTGTTCGGTATCGTTATGGCTAAATCAGAAGCGTTCTCATGGTTTAGGATTCAAGAAATGTTTAGATTCCAGGCTTTTCATATGTACGGTATTATTGGTACAGCTGTTATATTAGGAGCAATTGGTGTAGCACTTATCAAAAAATTTAAGTTGCGTGATATCAGCGGAAATCCAATTAATTTTTATCCAAAAGAAAAATCTATCATGCGTTATTTAATTGGCGGAACTATTTTTGGTTTAGGTTGGGCTTTAAGTGGCGCTTGCCCTGGACCTATGGTTGTAAATATTGGGTATGGATATTTATCAATGATAGTTGTATTTTTATTTGCAATTATTGGTACTTATTTATATGGTTTTATAAAAGATAAATTACCTCACTAACACTATTATTGTGATGGAAAATCAACAAAAATCAGATAATGAATTAGCGCCAATAGTATCAAAGTTAATTAATATCATTGTTATTTTATTGGTATTTATTATCGCATTAATTATTTTACTGATTGTTTTGGTTCCAAAATCTACACCAAAAGTTGAACAAAAAATTGAAGTTCCTGTGCCAGATAAGTATGGTAATTTTACAGAAGCTGCTAAGCAAGAAGCTTTAAAAATAAAAGATACTACCAACTATTGGATGGCTCCTGATATTGAAAGTTTAACTGGAAATAATAATAAAGACTTGATTTTGTATGGAAAAGATTTAATTGCTCATACCTCTGAATATTTTGGTGAAAATGGAAAAGTTTTTAAATCCTCTACCAACGGAATGAATTGCCAAAATTGTCATTTAGATGCAGGCACCAAAATATTTGGAAACAATTATTCAGCAGTGGCCTCAACATATCCAAAATTCAGAGCTCGTTCTGGTGCTATCGAAAATATTTATAAACGTGTAAATGATTGTTTTGAAAGAAGTTTAAACGGAACAGCCTTAGATACAAATTCGAAAGAAATGCAGGGTATTGTTTCTTATATAAACTGGTTAGGTAAAGATGTTGAAAAGGGTGTTAAGCCAATAGGTTCTGGATTTAAAGATTTAGCTTTTTTAGATAGAGCAGCAGATCCCGAAAAAGGAAAATTAATTTATACTGATAAATGCCAAAGTTGTCATCAGTCAGGTGGCTTAGGTTTAATGAATAGTGAAAAAACAGCTTATACTTATCCGCCTTTATGGGGCGTGCATAGTTATAATGATGGTGCTGGATTATTTCGTATGTCTAACTTTGCTAAGTACGTTAAGTATAACATGCCATTGGGCGCAAGTCATAACAGTCCGCAACTTACCGACGAAGAAGCTTGGGATGTGGCAGCTTTTGCTAATTCTCAAACGCGTCCGCATAAAGACATTAAAAAAGATTGGCCAAAAATTGAGGAAAAACCATTTGATCATCCCTTTGGACCTTATGCTGATGGTTTTGATGAAAAGCAACATAAGTTTGGTCCTTTTAAACCAATCAAAGATAAACTCGATGCTATGAAAAAAGCAAAGAAGAGCAAGACGGTTTAATTGAAATTTTTCTAAGCACAAAAAGTGGGAGCTATTTTAAAGCACACTTTTTATAACTTACTAATTTATCCAGAAGATATGAAATATTTTTTCATGATTATACTATGCCTAATAATCAATGATTCGTTTACCCAAAATGATAATCTAATTAGTGCAGAAATTAAACCTATAAGTAAAGATTCATTAGGTTTAAAACAATGGTTTTTAAAAGCAAAGTGGAATGTAAATTCCAGAACATTTTTTATGTCAACCTTAAATGAAGGGAACTTAAAAAATGATTACGCTTTGGCTTCCGGAGCAGGAATAGGAATGGTAACTAAACCATTATTTGGATTTCAAGTTGGGTTAAGTGGTTATTTTATTCATAATATACTTTCCTCTCAAATTGAATTGCCTGATTCATTAACGCTTAGTCCAAATAGATACGAGGTTGGTTTATTTGATGTGGAAGACCCACGAAATAAAAATAATTTAAGTCGTTTAGAAGAGTTTTATATGAAATATACTTATTCTAAAAGCGCAATCACTATTGGTAAAATAAATATTAATACGCCGTTTTTTAACCCTCAAGATGGTAGAATGCGACCAACTATTGAAGAAGGTGTTTGGTTAAATATAAACGAATCAAAAAAGTTTGGGATTAACGGAGGTTGGTTTTGGAAAATTTCTCCTCGTTCAACAGTTCAATGGTTTTCGCTTTCTAATTCAATGGGTATTAATCC
>CANJJP010000222.1 GCA_947474485.1 Bacteroidota bacterium
CAAGTACCTAAAATGTTTGGAATAAAATTCCCACTCGAAATGACCTTGTTTATAGCTTGGCCAATGCGCGTATTTTATTTTGTTTTTGCGCCATTTATATGGTTATTAAATAAGTCCTCAAACATGTTTTTAAGAATGGTAGGCATTAAGAAAGTTGGTGAAGAGGATGTTCATACCGAAGAAGAGCTTCGTATGATTCTTACCGAAAGTGAGGAAGGCGGGGCAATTAAACCAAGTGAAAATGAATTAATTCAAAACGTATTTGATTTCGATGATCGTTTTGTGAAACAAATTATGGTTAACCAAACCAAAGTTTCTGCCATTGATATTGAAACACGTAAAGAAGATGTAATTAAACGTGTGATTGAAGAAGGTTATTCTCGTTTACCAGTTTATCTGGGTGATATTGATAATGTTATAGGAATCATTCACTCAAAGGATTTATTAAAAGCCGTAATCGACAATCGTTTCAAGAGTATTAAAGAAATCATGCGCCCTGCACATTTCATTCCTGAAACAATGAAGGTAAATGATTTGTTGCGCGATTTTCAACGTATGCATATACAAATTGCAATTGTAACTAACGAACACGGGGCAACTGCCGGTATCATCACCATGGAAGATATCATCGAAGAATTAGTTGGTGAAATACAAGATGAACATGATGAGGAAAAACCTGATTTAGAAAGAATAAACGATAACGAGTTTATTATAAAAGCATACGCAAACATTTCTGACATCAATGCATCTTTACCAATAGCATTACCCGAAAGTTCTAATTACGATACAGTAAGTGGCTACGTAAATGCATTGTTTGGCCGCATTCCCGCAGTTAATGAAAAGAAAAGAATTGAAGGTTACGAACTTCAAATTTTACAACGAAAAAAACAATTGGTTGAGTTGGTAAAATTGAAAGTAATAAACGAAGATTAAAACGGATAACCAATACCAAAGTTAACGATTGTAGTTTTCAATGGTTTTTTATCAAACATCCATCTATCACCTTCGTTGTATTTTGGGTCATACACTTTAAATGCTGCGTCAAAACGTAGAATAAAAAAACTAAAATCGGCACGTAATCCAAATCCACTGCCTGTTGCAAACTCTTTGTAAAAGCGATTTAATTTAAAATCTCCACCAGGTTTTTCTGCATCAGTTTTTCTAAGCCAAATATTTCCCGCATCTACAAACCACGCTCCGTTTAAAAATTTATAAATATTAAAACGATATTCTAAGTTAAACTCCATTTGCGCATCACCAATTTTATCAAAGTTTGCATCATCTTCCTGATTGTATGAACCTGGGCCAATTGTTCTTGCTCTCCACGCGCGCACGGAGTTAGGGCCACCACTAAAAAAACTTTTCTCGTAAGGCAACACACGCAAATTATGAAGCGGCTTGCCTACGCCACCTGTAGCTCTAAATACTACTTTGCCTAGTTTTCGAATGTTTTTATAAATACGGTAGTCATAAGCAAAACGTAAAAATTGCGCAAACGGTATATTTAGTATTTGATACCTTCCTGCTGTATCTTTTGGTTGCCCCGTTAAATTATAAATGCCACGTAAAACATTCCCCCCTGATTCAACATCAAACTTAGCATAAGTAAAATATTTTTGTTTACTAGTGCCTTTATTTGTTTGATTATTAAAAGTAAAGGAATACCTCGAAACTGTTGTAACGTGATCAGTAAAAGAGTTAATCAGGAAATTATCTTTTGAGTTGGTTAAACTATTTTTGAAATTGTCACTTAGGTTTGCTTTGATTATACTAAATTCAAAAGGCACAATGTTTTGCCTAATGGATTCGCCTTTTTTAAACTGAAAACCATACGAGATGTTCGAAAGTGTTCTAGAAAATTCAGGTCTTTTTTGAAAGTTAAATGAGCTAGTAATAATTGTTTTTGGTGACGCGTTTTTGTTGAAATGAAATACTGTAAATGGGAATAATTGTTTGGGAATATATAAGTTCATCTCAGGTCCAAATTGAAATGTATTGAAAGAATTAAGGAAATTCTGTGCGCTTGTTGTTACTGTATCTTTTACCAAGTTTTGTTGCGCTGTTAAACCTCCACGCAGTTTCAATTCAAACAATTCTGCCCCTTTAAAAACATTTCTGTTTTGAAAAACAAAGCTACCCGCCACACCAAGGTTGTTAGATGTGTTTGTGACTTCAGTTTCAACCGTAAAGTTTTGTTTCATGATAGGACTTAATTGTATAAAACAATCCAATCTATCATTTGCACCAGGCGTTTTGTCAAACAATAAGTTTACATTTTTAAATACACGCAAATCGGTAAGTTTGCTATAGGTTTCTTCTGCTAAATCATTCTCAAAAATTTCGCCTTCATGGAACATAATTTTGTTAGCTAAATCTTTCTTGTGAAATTTCAATTTATTAGTTAATAAAAAGTAAATTCCTTCATAGGCAATCGTATCCTTATATCCTTCTTTATTCCCCATTTTGTAATCAGGAATCAAATAGATTTTATTGATATAAAAACGTGTGTGCGGGCGTTTCATAATCGAGTCTTTTTCCTCTGATTTAAATGAAACGTTTTTAACTCCTAAGGTAATGTTTACTTCATGCGAGTTGAGGTTGGTATCAATCAAATAATAAATAAATTCTTGTGCAAACTCAAAGTAACCATTGTTTTTTTGAACACTCACAATACGCTCTCTTTCTTGTTGTAAAAGGTCTGCATTATACTTTGCGCCCCTTTTTATCAAGCTGTGCAGAGTATCTTGTAACACATAATAACTTAGTTGTTCATCATCAATTTTGTAGTCAATATTCTTCACAAAATACTGATTGCTTTTTAATATTTTGTAATAAACATAGGCACGTTTCTTTTTGTATTTAAAAAACAAAAAGTTTTTATGTTCAACTTTTATTACCGAGTCTTTTACTTTGCCGTAAAATTGCCCCTTACTAAACATATATTTTTGAATTTGCTCGCTCGATACTTTTGTTTGAAAAGAGTCTAATACTACTGGCGATTCACCTGCTTCTAAAACATTCTCACGCCAAGTTAATTTCGCTTTATCTTTCAGTTTAGCAACTTTATATTGTTTGTATTCACTGCTTTTGAGGCCTTTTTTATCGCGCTCAATATTTTTTAATCGTATCTTTTCGTTTTTCGCATCAATTTTTTTATTGGTTTTATCAATTTTATTTTTGCGTTTAATATTTATTCTGTCATACTTAACATTTCTTTTGTCCTTATGTGGGGCAATTTTAGATTGATTAATTGTGTTGTACAGCCAAAGATGGAATTGGAGTGTTTTTAAAATCTTCCTGTTTGGTTTTTGACGAATAAATGTTTCTATTTCCGTAGCATCAATACCAGAGTGATGGTCAACAATGATATTTTTCTCTAATAAATACTCGCCTTCCTTTAATTTTTTTGTGGGATTACAAGAAAATACAGCAATGAGTATAAAAATTAGCATTGTAGCGTTCAAATGCTTTATTTTGTAACTCCTTTCCTTCATAGATGTACGCGAAGATAGGGCTTTAATTTATGTTGAGTAAAAACCAAATAAAAAATATTACTGCACTTCATTCCAAAAAGGAGAGGGCAGAGTCAGGCCTTTTTATTATTGAAGGTGATAAACTTATTGCAGAAGCATTGGATTCTTCTTATACTATAGAATCTATTTACGCGCTTAGTACTTGGTTAGATGAGAATGATCGAAAAATTAAGGATTCTAAAATTAAATTAGTTGAGGTTACAGCGGATGAGTTAAAGAAAATTTCCTTGTTAAGCACCGCTAATAATGTGTTGGCAGTTTGTAAACAAAAGCATTTCGACTTGGACACATCTTTATTTCAAGATAAGTTAAGTTTGTATTTAGATGATATCCGCGACCCAGGAAACTTTGGTACCATTATACGTTTGGCGCATTGGTTCGGTATTCCGCAAGTTATTTGTTCACCTGAAACAGTAGAATTTTATAATCCAAAAGCTGTGCAAAGTTCCATGGGCTCTATCTTTCATGTGAATTTGGTAACGATGGATTTGGGAGAAGTATTGGCAAATAATGGTGAAAACAAACCCGCAAAAGTGTTTGGTGCCTTATTGGAGGGACAAAATATTTATTTAAAGGATGATTTCACCTCTGGAATTTTAGTTATTGGTAACGAATCAAACGGTATTTCATCGAAAAACTTAAAATTTATTTCCGATAAGATAAAAATACCTCCTGCGGCCGAAAACCACGCTGAGTCGATAAATGCGGCCATGGCAACCTCTATTTTGTTGTCAGAATACCTGCGTAGAAAAAAATATTTTTAGAAAAACAGCAAAAAATATTTGCCAGTCACAAAAATGTGAGTACATTTGCACCCCCGTTTGAGAGACGTTGTTTGTTCGGGAGTAGTGATAAGTAAGGATTGAAAAAAAAAGATTTAAAATTTTTAAATTATTTTTTGGAGATTAAAAAAAGATTATTACTTTTGCAC
>CANJJP010000223.1 GCA_947474485.1 Bacteroidota bacterium
ATACAAATAGATTTAAGGTTTTTTTGAAGAACAAAGTAATTAGATTAAAAGGTTAAAACGTAGGTGTGAAAGTTTTACTAAAATCTTCGTAAGATTGTTTTTGGTAGGCTCCTGAGCCGTAAAATTTTATAACTGGTTCAAATTGTTGTGGCGTTAAATAACCAGGTTTTATCTCTAACCGATTTATGTTCGCACTTAAAAATACAAGTGATGGATACATTAATTTTCCATCTAAAATAGAAGATGCAAATTGGTGCGGAGACTTAGGGGTTCCAATAGGAGCGGGGTTGACGAATTTTATAATAAATGGTTTATCTTGTATTTTTACGATTTTTCCTTTTTCTCTTACTGTATCTTTAGTCATTACTTCTAATCGTACAGTATCAAAACCTTCAGCATCAAACTTTACGCAATAGAAATTATCGTTTAAATACTTTGCAACTTTTTCATCTCCAAAAGTATTTTTAGTCATAAGTTTGCAAGGGCCACACCATTGAGTATAAATATCAATCATGATGGGTTTTGGATTTTTTTTAGCAGCAGCAACTGCTTCTTCAAAACTCATGAATTTTGTTGGGGATTTATGTTCTTGCGCAAACGAACATACCGATACAAGTAATAAAGATAAAATAAGCAGTATCGATTTTGTTGTTTTCATTATGAAATTACTTTTAATGTGTCTTTTACTTTTTTAGCTGTTTTAACTGCATCTTCTAATGTGTTTGCAGTTACTGTTACATGCCCCATTTTTCTAAAAGATTTTGTCGTCTTTTTTCCATATAGGTGAACATGCACGCCGCTCATCTGCAAAATCTCTGCCAAACCTTCGTACTTTGCATCCCCTTCAAAACCCTTCTCTCCCAGTACATTCACCATTACACTCGGACGAGTAATTGCAGTATCACCAAGTGGTAAATTTAAAATAGCACGTAAATGTTGTTCAAATTGTGAAGTAATGTTCCCTTCAATGGTTTGATGACCGCTGTTGTGTGGGCGCGGGGCAACTTCGTTTACGAGCACTTTTCCATCTTTGGTAACAAACAATTCTACTGCAAGTATTCCAACAATTTGTAATTTATTAGCAACCATTTCTGCAATACGGAAAGCTTCTTTCTCAACACTTTTTTTAATAGTAGCTGGAGAAAATAAAAATTCAACCAAGTTTGCTTCTGCACTAAATGCACATTCAACAACTGGAAAACACTTTGTTTGCCCCGCTTCGTTGCGTGTAACGATCACAGAAATTTCTTTATCAAAATCAACTAGCATTTCTAATACAGAAGGCTCGGTAAAAGCTTTGCTTAAATCTAAGGGATTATCAAGTTTTACAACACCTTTGCCATCATAACCACCTTTGCGCAGTTTTTGAAAGAAAGGAAAGTATTTACTGTATTTATCTATATCGGCTTTTGTTTCTGTTAAGAAAAAATCAGGAGTGGGAATTTCATTGCGTTGATAAAACATTTTTTGCAATCCTTTGTCTTGAATGATTTCTATAATATGTGGTTGAGGAAATACTTTTTTTCCTTCTTTCTCTAATTTTTTTAATGCTTCAATGTTTACGTTTTCAATTTCGATGGTGATGATATCACAGTCTTTTCCAAATTTATAAACGGTGTCAAAATCTGTTAATTTTCCTTTTTTAAATTCATTCGAAATGTCCTTGCAAGGAGCATTTTCATCTGGATCCAATATTTTGATGAATAAATTATAATTGATTGCAGATTGAATTAACATGCGACCCAACTGTCCGCCTCCAAGTATGCCTATTTTAAGTTTATCTGGTTGTAACGAATTCATGCGCGAAGTTACGAAACAATTGTTGATTTTTTGAAATGGTGAATTGTTGATTTTCCATGTTTTATTTATCAAAATCAACAAATCAATAAATCAACAGTTCATTATTTAGTTTTAATTAATCAGATAATTTGTACCTTCGAGCCTTTATTTTAACTCTTTTTACTCATGGAAAAATACGATGTTACCATTATTGGTTCTGGTCCTGGCGGATATGTTGCGGCTATTCGTTGCGCACAACTTGGTTTAAAAACTGCACTTATCGAGCGTTATAATACACTTGGTGGTACTTGCTTAAATGTTGGATGTATTCCTTCAAAAGCATTGTTAGATTCATCAGAGCATTTCCACAATGCAGTGCATAATTTTGAGGCGCATGGTATCGAAGTAAAAAGTCCCAAAGTTAATTTAGAGAAAATGATTGAGCGTAAGCGTGGCGTTGTTAAAATGACCTGCGACGGAATCAATTTCTTAATGAAAAAAAATAAAATTACTGTTATTCACGGCCACGGAAGTTTTACTTCAAAAAATACGGTTGAAATTGCAAAGGCAGATGGTACTAAAGAAACAATCGAGTCAGCTAAAACAATAATAGCTACTGGTTCAAAACCAATGTCATTGCCAGGTATTGAAGTTGATAAAAAACGTATCATCACTTCAACTGAAGCATTAGAATTAAAAGAAGTTCCAAAACATTTAATCATTATTGGTGGTGGTGTTATTGGATTAGAGTTAGGTTCTGTTTATGCTCGTTTAGGTGCAAAAGTTTCTGTAGTTGAATTTATGGATGGTTTAATTGGCACAATGGACAAAGGCTTAGGAAAAGAGTTAACGCGTGTACTTAAAAAAGACTTAGGTTTCGAATATTTCTTTAATCATAAAGTAACAAGCGCAACTACTAAAGAAAAAGAAGTAACAGTTGTAGCAGAAAATAAAAACGGCGAAAAGATTGAAATTAAAGGTGATTATTGTTTAATGGCAGTAGGAAGAAAACCTTATACAGATAATTTAGGTTTAGATAAAGCAGGAGTTAAAGTGGATGCTCGCGGTAAAGTAGAAGTAGATGATCATTTAAAAACAAATGTTGATGGCATCTATGCAATTGGGGATGTAATTAAAGGTGCAATGCTTGCCCATAAAGCAGAAGAAGAAGGTGTTTATGTTGCTGAAATATTAGCGGGGCAAAAGCCACACATCAATTATAATTTAATTCCAGGAATTGTTTACACTTGGCCAGAGGTTGCTTCGGTAGGTTTAACAGAAGAGCAATTAAAAGAAAAAGGAATTAAATACAAAGCAGGTTCTTTCCCTTTCAAAGCAAGTGGAAGAGCTCGTGCAAGTATGGATACAGATGGTTTTATTAAGGTGTTAGCTGATGAAACAACTGATGAAGTGTTAGGTGTTCACATGATTGGTCCTCGCGTTGCGGATGTTATTATGGAGGCTGTTGTTGCAATGGAGTTCCGTGCAAGCGCAGAAGACATTGCCCGCATTTGCCATGGTCACCCAACATTTACCGAAAGCTTAAAAGAAGCTGCATTAGATGCAACTGCAAAAAGAGCGATACATATGTAAGAGTTGAGATAGTGAATTATTGAGTTGTTGAATTTGTAATTATTTTTTTCACTCAATAATTCAACAACCTTAATAATTCAACAATTCTATATCTCAAGAATTCAACAACTGTTATGAAAAAAGGAATTTTACTTGTAAACCTTGGTACACCGGATAGCCCGTCAACCAAAAATGTTCGAAAATATTTAACCGAATTTTTAAACGACCCACGAGTTATTGATATCAATGCTGTTGGGCGTTTTTTATTGGTAAACGGAATTATCGTTCCTTTCCGTGCACCTAAATCTGCAAAGCTTTACCGCGCTATTTGGACTCCCGATGGTTCGCCATTAATGATTCATACAAAAAACTTAACCGATAAAGTGCGCGCACAACTAGGAGATGATTATGTGGTTGAATATGCCATGCGTTACCAAAGCCCGAGTATTGCAAGTGCTTTAGATAAACTACGCGAAGCAAAAGTAAGTTCAATTACTGTGTTGCCTTTATATCCTCATTATGCATCGTCTTCATCAGGCTCTACCATCGAAAAGGTAATGAAGGAGTTGGAGAAGTGGGAAGTTATTCCTGAAATAAAAATCATTTCTAAATTTTACGAGAACGAAGGCTACATGAATGCCTTTGTTGAGAAAGGGCAGAAGCACGATATTTCACAATACGACCATGTGATTTTTTCTTATCATGGTTTGCCCGAACGACACATAAAGAAAGGATCTGTGCATTACGGTAGCGATTATTGTCAGCTGGGCAAGTGTTGTAATACATTAACAAAGAGCAATCAGTTTTGTTATAGAGCCAATTGTTTTTACACCACACGTGAATTAGTGAAGCGATTAAATATTCCTGAAAACAAATACACCACTACTTTTCAATCGCGTTTAAATAATAAATGGATAAAACCATACTCTGATAGTGTAATTGAAGATTTAGCTAAAAACGGGGCAAAAAAGATTTTAGTTTTCTCCCCAGCCTTTGTTGCTGATTGCCTCGAAACCATTTATGAAATTGGAACCGAGTACCAAGAGATTTTCCACGAACACGGTGGAGAAAAAGTTGTTTTAGTAGAAAGTTTGAATGACAGCCCTACAT
>CANJJP010000224.1 GCA_947474485.1 Bacteroidota bacterium
AAAAGAATTATTAACCCAACTTTACTACAATCGAAATGTAGTGGAGTTCCTATTTGGTAATCGAGACGGAATAACCGTTACCGAATTACTGAGTCGTGAAGATATTACTCAAGAGCAGTATCAAAAGCTGATTGACTACGAAATATTATATGAGTACCAAACAATAGTTAGTCTTAACGATACAATCATTGCTACGTTTGAAGACTTCATGGAAATTGGTGAAGTAACTCCAAGCTTTATCAACGATTACTTAAACGAACTTAAACGTTACATAAAATATTTCTCTGAAGGAAAAGAAAATCGTTTCCTACGCTCGATTAAAAAATATTTAAAACGCATCAATACTGCTATCACTCGTGAAATCATTAAACTTCAAAAGAATGTTGATGATACCTACAAAAACGAGGGCAACTACCGTATCAAGCTACAAAAGCTTGAAGACTACCGTAGCAAGCGTGATACAATTATAAAATTCATTAAAGAAACAGAAGAGGTAATTGAAGAAACACGAGGATTATTCAATCTTACAAATGATTTAGAATTATTCTCAATCGTTACTGCTTTAAAAAACGGATTAATTGAAAATTTGGATTTCTTAATCGAAATTCAAACTGATATTACTGATTACATCAATAAGATTCAGTTCCAATTGGATGTTTATAAAAAAGTTCAGCAATTAAAAGAAATAAAAGACAAAGGTGAACTTCATTACAAAACAAATTTTAGAGAAGTAATTAAAGCTGTAAATCCACTTGGATTTAACAATGTAAAAGCTCCTAAAACAAAAATTCCTGTTGAGTTTTTATATACAGACGATGGCTACATGTTGTGTGCTCGTGTTGCAGAAAAATATAAAATTACTCGATTAATGTCGCGCCGCTTGGCAGATAAAATGTCGGGTAACTTTAAAGATGTAACCATCGAAAATACAATGAAATTGGATGTTACAGCTTTGGTAGATAAATTTTTAGATCAAACTAAATTAAATCTATTTGAGTTTTTAGCAGCATACAAATTTCCTAAAGCTGTTGGTACCATTACATTTGAAGAACGAATTACTTTGTTTGTAGGTATAGTTTTAGAATATGACAAAGCCTTTGAATTTAAATACCGTTTAAATTATTACGAGTACGAAGACGCAGAAAAGAAAACAAGAAAATTAGGTTATACCATTGTATTACCAAAGGCAAATGCCAAAAAGAAAATAAGTAAACCAACTAACGTAGAAAATTAAAATGGAATCTACCAACGTAAAACTTCCTAAACAAACGCACGAGATTTTCTCAGTAATGGCGCGTGGAAATTTCATCTCCAGTAATGGAACAAAAGATGGAATGAACAGATTGTACGATGTAATCAACAATCCAGAAAACTTTGATAACCTGCAAGCTTATTTCAATGTTATAAAATATAACATTGAGCGTGGAAACAACTTTTTCTACTTCGCTAAAATTGATGAGGCAAATAGTTTAATTGAAAAGAAATTAGAAACGTTTGAGAAATACATCGACATCATCGATTTGTTTGCTTCGATGGATAATAAAATTACCATTGGTTCACGTTTTCGTCCGAGTGAAATTGCAGAGGAGTGTAATGCAAATGTTCGTTTAAAACAAAAGCTTCAAAAAATTCCTTTGTATCGTTCAGAAACATTGAGCAACAAAGTGCGTGAGATTTGCGATTTGATGACACGTGATTCTTTCTTAGACAGAGAAGATGAACAGAGCGAAACATACAAAGTGTTGGATGCTTACTCTTACTTAATGGATATTGTAAATGCGATTGCCGTTTATGAAGAGACAGGAAATACAGATGGTTCAACCGGAGGAATAATTTACAACTAAGAATTACTTTTTTATAAAATAACATGGAAAATTGTAGAATACTTAACCGCATTGTAATGATAAATATCGCATCCAACAGGTATGCAGATATAGAGATGAGCGGTAATACTTGCTTTGTTGGAACGAACAATTTCGGTAAAACATCCTTGCAACGTGCAATCCTATTTTTTTACAGCGCTAATAGTCGTGGTTTAGGTATTTCTGCATCACAGAAACCTTTTGAGGAGCATTATTTCCGTTATGAAAATTCATTTTTAATTTATGAAGTGGCAACTGAAGACAAAAATTTCTTCGTTATTATTTACCGTCACCACAAATTAAATTTCCGTTTTGTTGATGCTGCGTATAATCCTGATTTCTTCTTCAACGAAAATGATGAAGCACTTAAGATTACGGATGTATTAAAAAAATTAGACAAACACGGAATTTACTACAGTAACCAAATTGATACATTTGAGCGTTACCGTAATATTTTATACGGAACAGAAACAGATAAAAATCTTAGCAAATTTCACATTTTACGTGGTAACGAGAAATATCAAAACATTCCTAAATCAATTACCAATGTATTCTTAAGTTCAAAATCATCAATCGACTCGCGTTTTATTAAAGACTTTATTGCTAACTCACTTTCTACAGAAGCTGCAAGTATAAAGCTAGAGCAAGTAGAACGTCAGTTACGTCAGTTTAATGAAAAGTACACAGATATTGAAACTTACTTAAAGAAAGAAACTCAGCAACTAATTGAAATGATTGATAAAAAATTCGATCAAGTTAAAATGTTGAAGGGATCTCAGTTAGAGATGGCTGATAAATTAGGTAGTAGTTTAAAATATGCAGAAGTGCAAAACGAAACAATTCGTGAAGCATCAAAACAAAAAGAAGAAGAAAGTGATTTATTAATTGCATCACATAATTCGGAAAAAGCAGTTATTGAAGGCAAGCAACAAGATATCCGTGAAGAGATTGGTTACTATGACAGAACAATTCGTGAAGCAAATAAAAAATTAAAAGAATATCAAAATCAAAACGTTGAAAATGCAGTTGAAAAACACAAACAACGTGAGCAATTACAAGTTGAGTTAAACATGGCTCGTAAAGAATATGAAACCCTAACAAGTAATGTATCGAGCATCGAATTAAAATATTCTACCTTATTAGAGCAGTTAAAAAACGAGCGTGCTTCTTATATTAATGGAAGTAACTCAAAAACAAGTACAATCTTTAACGACTATAACGAGCGGCAGTTACTTGCTAAAAATGAGTTAAACAAAAAAGAAAACGAATTAAAAGAAAAACGCGAAGATGCATTGCAGAACATGACTGCAGAAATTACATCTAAGCAAATTGAGTTTAACGAATTAAAATCGGAAGAAAAGGTAATTCGTAATACACGTTTCTATGAAAATGAAATTAAACAATTAGAAACTGAATTAGCTGAACTACGCGCTGTTACTTATAAAAACCGTTCAGAAAAAGCAATTAAGAGCAACTTAGTTCAAACATTGCAAAAAGAATGGGAAAGTGCTGAAGCAAAAATTAAATCTTCACTATCTAACCAGATTGCAAAGGTTAACAATGAAATCATTAAGAAAAAAGCAGAGATTAAAGAAATTGAAAGCAAACTAGATGTGCAAGATGGCGCCTTGTATGGTTTCCTTGAAGGCAATATTAAAGACTGGCACAATACTATTGGTAAAGTTTGTAACGAAGAAATTTTATTCCGTACCGATTTAAATCCAGAATTTAAAAAGGAATTAGCCGATTCATTATATGGTGTAAGCTTAAATTTAGGGAACGTTTCTATTTTTTCTAAATCGTTAGAAGAATACCAAGGAAATAAAAATGAATTGCTGGCTCAAATTCGTGAGTTAGAAGATTCATTAACACAATTCCAAACAAGTAATAACGAAGAAAAATTATTAGCTGCTGATAGATACGGAAAACAACTAGGTGAGTTAAAGGAAGATGTGAAGGTACTTACCTACTCTCTTGAACTAGCTGAAAAACGTGAGAAAAAATTAATTATTGAATTAGACGACTGGAACCAAAAAGCAAGTTCAGAAGTTGAAACTTCTTTATCTGGCAACCGTTCTAAGGCAAATTTAGTTGGAGAAGAATTAGCGATTTTAAATAAGAAGAAAAACAACTTATTAAACGACTTCAATCAACAATTTGATCAATTACGTAAATACCACATGGAGCGCATTGAAGATTTACGCGCTCGTCAAGAAAGTGAAATAAAAGATATTGAAGAGGAAAAAGAAAAAACAGTTGCTGCATTCGATAACAGAGAAGCATTGTTGGTGGATGAAAAAGAAACTGCTTTCAAATCAAAAGGTGTAGATAACAAACAAGTAAAAGACGTTGATAAGCGTATTAAAACATTGCAAGATGACATTAAAGAAATTGAGCAATACTCGCAAATTGTAAACGATTACTTAAAAGATAAGCGTGAGTTGTTTGATAAACTTCCTGAGTTTATTCAAAAGAAAGAAGAGTACATGAAAACTTCTTCTGACTTAAACAACCAATTAGAAGAAGCAAACCGTAAGTTCAATTTAAAGAATATGGAGTTGCGTAAACAAAAACGTGCTTTTGATGAGGAGTT
>CANJJP010000225.1 GCA_947474485.1 Bacteroidota bacterium
CATTGATGCTAACCAATGAGTCAAATGTTGTTCCATTATTTGTTTTCCATAATTGACCTTGATTTGGATTGTTTGTTCCCAAATATAAATCACTGTTAAAAACATTCATGCTTGAGATAAAACTATTACCAGCAAGAGAGCCCCCGCCAATTGCATTATAAAAGCTTGTGTTTTCAGAATAATTAACTCCATCAGTAGTTTCGTAAATACGATTATCGTTGGTGGAATAAATTAACTTTCCTCCAAACACAACCGAACTTGTTATTGATGCTGAAGAACCTAAATCAGTCGAAAAATTAAGCACTTCTTCCCAAGTTGCAGATGCAGCAAAATCATTTGCACTTAATGAATTACGCACAACACGTGCGTTCCCAGAATCATCTACATAAGCAATATAAACTGAATCAATGAGCCCTGTTCCTTTAAATACATTAATTGCGGTTACTTCTAATTGGCCAAACGAACCAAAAGGTAATTCATAATAATCTTCCCAAGTGATACCATCAATTGTTCTTACAACTTTTGAAGGTGGTGTGGCCATTGTATGGTTTGTTCCATAAGTTCTTTGACCAAAACCAGCACCTCCTTTTAAAGAGGCAAATAAATATCCAGCCCCATCTGATGAAACAGTAAAGTTTTTTACATTACCATAAAGAAGTGGATCGTAAACTTTACTAAATGAACTTGGATCTGCTGTAGAAGAAGAATAAATTTGCCCCATGTAATTTCCCATACCAGCATAAAGTTTTCCTTTAAAGGAAGCCATTGTAGTTACCGACCCGTTTTGTCCATCAAAACCAAATTTTTCTACAAATCCAAAAGAGGATTGAGAAAAACCTAAAGTTGTTATTAAAGATAATACTAAAAGAAGAGAGTAAATTTTTTTCATCGTTGTTTTTAATTTTTGCAGAAGGCTAAATTAGTAAATTCAGATAAACTAAGTCGTTTTTTTATTTTCTACTTTTTTTTCGCATTTATAGGAGTTAATTTACTGAAAATCAATGATTAAATTCATTTCATAAATGATTAGCATATAAAATTGGTAATATAAAAGGCAAATGATATATTTGCACCCTTAAATTTAGAACAGAAGTCTATTATGCAAAACAAAGGTGCAATTAATTTATTCGCGATTTTATTAGGTTTAGCCTGTATTTTCTATCTTTCATTTACTTGGGTAACACGTGGTGTTGAAGCTGACGCAAAAGCTTATGCATCTTCGTATGCGCAAACGGCAGTTGTTAAACAAGCAGCAAAAGATTTTGCAGCAGGTGATGTTAATAAAGAAAAAGCTTACTTAGATTCAGTAGCAGGTTTAAAAGAAACTTCTTACTTAGATTCGATGAAAAACCAACCGGTTTATAATATCGGATTAACAAACTATACTTACGAGCAAGCAAAAGGTAAGGAAATTAACTTAGGTCTTGACTTACGTGGTGGTATTAACGTTACTTTAGAATTATCTGTTGGTGATATCATCAAAGGTTTATCTAACAATAATCCTGACCCTGCATTTAACGAAGCAATTGCTTTAACAAAGAAAAACTTAGGTGTAGAAAACAACAAAGATTTCGTTGCTTTATTTGCTGATAGCTACAAAAAAGTTGCTCCATCTGGAAGATTAGCTCCTTTATTCCAAACTATTGAGAACAAAGGTAAAATTGATTATAACGCTACTAACGACCAAGTTTTAAAATACGTTAAAGAACGTGTTGACGAAGCTGTTGATAATGCTAAGAAAACTTACCGTTCTCGTATCGATCGTTTTGGTGTAGCTCAACCTAACATACAACAATTAGAAGCGAGTGGACGTATCTTAATTGAGTTACCAGGTGTACAAGATAAAGACCGTGTTCGTAAATTATTACAAGGAACTGCAAACTTAGAGTTTTGGGAAACCTACGAGAATTATGAGTTAATTAATTCATTGTTTGAAGCAAACAAAAAAGTTAAAGCATACTTAAATCCTACTGCAGCAATTGAAGATTCAACTAAAAAAGATTCTACAGTAGTAGTTGCGGTTGATAAATCTAAAATGTCGAAAGCTGAATTAGCAAAATACATGGCTGATTCAATCGCAAAGGCTGCAACTCCTGCAAAGGATTCAACCTTAGCTGAGAAATTAGCAGCGAAATCGAAGGACCCTAACGCTGGAAAAGATACATCATTAGCTGCTGCGCAAAAAGAAAATCCTTTCTTCTTTGGTGGTGGACCTTTAGTACCTCGCGTATTTATGAACGAACAAAAACAACAGTATCCTGCTCCAGGTTCAGTTGTGGGTGTTGCTCGTATTAAAGATACAGCTGTAGTAAATAAATATTTAAACTTAACAAGCGTTAAAGGTTTATTTCCTTCAAAAGTAAAATTCTATTGGGCAGCTAAAGCTGATAAGGGAAGTGATTATTTAGAGTTACACGCAATTTAAGTTACAGATAGAAATGGTAAGCCTGCATTGTATGGTGATATTATTGCTAAAGCGGATAAAGGAATGGAGAACGGTAAAATCGTAATCTCTATGAACATGAACCCTGAGGCTGCTCAAAAATGGAAAAAATTAACTGCAGCTAATTCTCCAAAAAACCCTCAAGATCCTAATGATCGTGGTCGTTGTATTGCTATTGTTATGGATGGTTTAGTTTACTCTGCTCCAACTGTTAATGGCGAAATTCCAAACGGAAGCTCACAAATTTCAGGAAACTTTGACCAAGCTGAGGCTGACGCTTTAGTTGCAATTTTAAGTGCTGGTAAATTACCGGCTACTGCTCGTATCGTTCAATCAACTATTGTTGGACCAACCTTAGGAGCTGAAGCTATTGAAAGTGGTTTATTATCATTTGTTATCGCCTTCATCGTTATCTTAATATTTATGGCGATGTATTATAACAAAGCAGGTTGGGTAGCTAACTTAGCATTATTAATAAACTTATTCTTCATTATGGGAGTGTTGGTTTCTTTAGGAGCTGTATTAACACTACCAGGTATTGCAGGTATCGTCCTCACCATCGGTTTATCTGTGGATGCGAACATCTTAATTTTCGAGCGTATTCGTGAAGAGTTAGCGCTTGGCAAGGGAATGGCATTAGCTATTAAGGAAGGTTTTAAACATGCAATGTCTTCAATCATCGATTCAAACGTTACCTTATTAATATTAGGTTTAATCCTTTACATCTTCGGTAACGGGCCAGTTCAAGGTTTTGCAACTACTTTATGTATTGGTATTATATCTTCATTATTTGCAGCAGTTTTATTATCTCGTGTTGTTTTTGATACTTTATTAAATAAGAAAGTGAATTTAAGTTTCGATAACGGAATGACAAGAAATGCTTTCAAAAACATCGCATTCGATTTCGTTGGAAGAAGAAAAGTTTACTATTCTATCTCTGCTGTAATTATTATTTTAGGAGCAGTTTTCTACTTCAAAAATGGTGGTTTAAATTTAGGTGTAGATTTTAAAGGTGGTAGAACTTACATCGTTCGTTTTGAAAAAGACATGAACACTGAAGATGTAAAATCGAGTTTGACTAAAGTTTTTGAAAACGAAGCTCCTGAGGTTAAAACTGCAGGTTCTGCAAGTCAATTAAAAATTACTACTTCTTACCGAATTTCTGATCAAAACGAAACTGCTGATAAGCAAGTAGAAGATATCTTAAAAACAGGTTTATCAACTTCAGGTTCTAAATTTGAAATTGTAAGTGAGCAAAAAGTAGGTCCTGCAATTGCAACGGATATTGTTTACGGTGCTTACGGAGCAATTTTATTCTCTTGTTTAGTAATGTTTATTTACATCGTTATCCGATTTAAAAAATGGCAATATGGTTTAGGTGCGGTTATAGCATTGTTCCATGATGCTTTAATCGTATTATCATGTTACACTATTTTTGATGGTATGCTTCCCTTCTCTTTAGAGATTGGTCAGGATTTCATCGCTGCAATCTTAACCGTTATGGGTTATACGATGACAGAAACAGTTGTTGTATTCGACCGTATTCGTGAACGTTTAGCTGATAGCGGAAAAACAGATGTGTTTGGTGAAGAGCGTAACAAGTTAATCAACTTCGCATTAAACAGTACATTAAGTCGTACAATCTTAACTTCATTAACTGTATTCTTCGTATTATTAGTAATCTTCATCTTTGGTGGCGACAGTATCCGCGGATTCATCTTCGCATTGTTAATTGGTCGTATCATTGGTACTTACTCTTCATTGTGTATTTCTACTCCAATAGTTGTTGATTTCGATAGAAAGAAAGTAGCTTAAATAAGGATGAGTTTAATATTGAACGGCTGAGCAATTGCTCAGCCGTTTTTGTTTATTACCTTTTGTAATTTAAACCGTAAATAGACAGTAGAATTTAATTTCGAAGAGATAGTGGGAATGAACACTCATCGACTTTTGCAAAAATTACGTC
>CANJJP010000226.1 GCA_947474485.1 Bacteroidota bacterium
GTAATGTATTTTCTGAAATTGCTAAAGCAACAAGGTTTTGATATTTTTTATCGAAGTTACGATACGAAACAACCATCGTAAATTTTGGGTCTAAGGCCATAATTGCCCCAAGAGTAGCTGCTTTTCCTCCGTTTTGAGAAATAGCGCCTTCTCCGTAAAAATTAATGTTTCTTAATACATAAGAAAAATCAATTCCTGCATTTGTATTTGCTGTTCCGCTAAAATCATATTTGTTGTATAATTCGCTTCTTGCTTGAATTGGTTTACTTAGCATAAAGCGTTGCGCAGTTGCTCCAATCAAAAGTTTGTTTGTCTTGTATGTTACATTACCTCCAAAAATAGTTTCTTGAATTAAGTCTTTATCTTTTATTTCACCAATAGTTCGGTGTGTACCGCTAACAATAATGCTTGATACTTCTTCTGCATCCAATGCTCCGCTTATGGTTGAAT
Organism: Bacteroidota bacterium; assembly: GCA_947474485.1. Lineage (GTDB taxonomy): Bacteria > Bacteroidota > Bacteroidia > B-17B0 > Aurantibacillaceae > JADJDM01. The sequence goes on from CANJJP010000226.1 coordinate 451, forward strand.
CAACAAGTGTTACATTAGCATCAATTTTTTTAGAAGAGAAAAATACAGATGTTTCAATTTTTCCTAATTTTATTGTGGTGGCTGCTCCGCGCATAAACCGATTTTCATCTACTGAGCTGTATGGCCTAAAGCCTGGCGCATTGCGCTTCATATTAGCAACAGAAACCGATTTTCCAAATCCAAAACCTCTCCACATTACTAAGCCTTGTCCAAACGATGCTTGGTAATCACCAATGGCAAGTGATTTCACAAAACGAATATTACGTAAAAACAAATGGAACGAATAAAAATCAAAACCTGCTCTTTTGTTTAATGAATCAATTTTTTTAAAGGTTTCTCCTGCATCTTTTTCTCCAATAAATCCTAGCGATACATTGTTGCTATACCTAAAACGTACACGAGTAAAAATACGATTTGCATCACCTAAATAATAGTTACTCGGACTTGCTTTTAATAACGAATCGTTGTATTCATTATAACCTGCTTGGTGTTCTAATACTCTTTGAAAGCGCGTAGTCATTTCGGTATTTCCACTTTTTAGCATCTCTTCAAATGTAAAATGTGCTGATTCAAAATTGTCGGTTACTTTAACATAGGGTAAAATTGATTTAATGGTTCTTATATCAAAACCATCAATACCTTGCAATTCGTAAATAGTAAGTAGGTTTCCGTTTTTTTTACGGTGACTTAACAATGCACTTATCTGGATTTCGGTAAGTAAACCTAAGTCCATTAATTCATCTTTAGTGGTTTTGTTTAAATTAATTGGATGAGATTGATATTGTTTTAAACCTTCGATTAAGCTGGTGTAATCAGCATTTTCATCTTGATTTTGTTCGGATAATAATTCAATGTTTTGATTTTGTTGATTATCGTTATCGTCGTTATCCTTTACAGGAGTAACAACTTGAGAAAAGCCACTTGCCTTAAACAGCAAGCACATTACTACATAAATATGTAATTTTCTCAATTTCATTTATTAAAGTGCTTCAGGAGTTTTTTCGGTTGAAGATTTACCAAAAACATAACTTAAGCCAATTTGCGGCGAAAATCCAAGTACATTATGATAGGCAGAACTTAAATCAAATTTTAAGCTACTGATGTTAAGTCCTACACCAAATGAAGCCTGTGCTGGATTACTTGTTGCGCCAGCTCTTAAATAAAATTCTTTTGCAGGAGAATATTCTATACCACCTTTAAAGTTTACCGCGTTATAAGATGATTTTTCTGCTTCTGCTACTGCAAATAATTTTTCGGAGAAAATATATTGTATCCCGAAACGTAATTGAGAAGGAAGTTTTTCATTATTGTAATCAGTAATTTTTGCGCGATTAGGATTATACACATGTGCGGCAACAATAATGTTTTTAGATAGTTTTCCTTGCAAACCTAATTCAACAGTAAATGCAGAAGCGTTACCATATATATCTCCAATACGATACGAAAGATAATTCATTTGTACACCAGCAGAAAAATTTTCGCTTAGCGCTAATCCGTAAGCCAAACCTAATTTACTTTGTTTGAAGGCCGAGTAACCAAAACCTGTATAAGTTAATCCGAAAGTTCCTTTTTTAATTGAAATTGCTCCAACAAATGAGCTATAGCTTAATTGTTTTAATAAGAAACGGTTCTCATAGTATGCACCTACACTTGCTTTTTTTAGAAAACCTAAACCAGCTTGGTTATTTTGCGAACTAAATACATCCGATAATGTTATAGATGCGCCACCCAAAGCAGCTGCACGCGCACCAACAGGATTGTTATCAGCTTTAACCAAGAAAGCCGAGAATAGAAATAAAATGAGAACTGTTTTTTTCATCTTCTCAAATATAATAAGTATTTTCGATATTTTTAGTTAAAAACAAGTGTACAAAATATGAACAATTTAACCCATTATTCATGTGTTATCTGCTTTGAATGTTTATTTTTGAGCAATTAATTATAAGTATCAAATACTATGATAAACAAGGTAGTTGCAAATGCAGAAGAAGCATTAAAAGGTATTGAGGATGGTATGACCATAATGGTGGGTGGATTTGGTTTGTGCGGTATTCCCGAAAACTCTATTCAAGCATTAATAAAAAAGGGAACTAAAAACTTAACCTGTATTAGTAATAATGCAGGTGTGGATGATTTTGGTTTGGGTTTGTTATTGCAAACAAAACAAATTAAAAAAATGATTTCTTCATACGTTGGCGAAAATGCTGAGTTTGAAAGACAAATGTTAAGCGGAGAATTAGAAGTGGATTTAGTTCCGCAAGGAACTTTAGCAACCCGTTGTATGATGGCTGGTTATGGTATTCCTTTCTTTCCAACCCCTGCAGGTGTTGGAACTGAAGTGGCAATCGGGAAACAACTCATCAATTGGAAAGGCAGAGATTATTTAATGGAAGAAGCTTTTGAAGCTGAATTTGCAATAGTAAAAGCTTGGAAAGGTGATGCAGCTGGTAATTTAATTTTTAAATCAACTGCTCGCAACTTTAATCAACCAATGTCGATGGGAGGGAAGATTACAATAGCAGAAGTAGAAGAATTAGTTCCACTTGGACAATTACCTCCTGATCAAATTCACACTCCAGGTATTTACGTTCACCGTATTTTCCAAGGAGAGAAGTATGAAAAGAGAATTGAGCAGCGTACTGTTAGAAAAAAATAATTAATGAATTGTTGAGATATTGAGTTTAGATTAATTCAACAACTCAAAATCTCAACACCTAAAAAACTATGTTATGTTAGATAAGAATGGAATTGCAAAACGCATCGCTAGAGAAGTAAAGGACGGAATGTACGTAAACCTTGGTATTGGTATTCCTACATTGGTTGCAAATTATATTCCTGAAGGAATTAATGTTGAACTTCAATCTGAGAACGGAATTTTAGGTATGGGACCTTTTCCTTTTGAAGGTGAAGAAGATGCTGATTTAATTAATGCAGGTAAACAAACAGTTACTTTATTAGACGGTGCATCGATTTTCGACTCTGCTATGAGTTTCGGTATGATTCGTGCACAAAAGGTTCATCTTACTATTTTAGGCGCAATGGAAGTAAGCGAAACGGGTGATATTGCTAATTGGAAAATTCCAGGAAAAATGGTGAAAGGAATGGGCGGCGCAATGGACTTAGTAGCTTCTGCGAAAAATATTATTGTTGCTATGCAACACGTAAACAAAGCGGGCGAATCAAAATTATTACCTAAGTGTGAATTACCTTTAACTGGAATTCGTTGCGTTAAAAAAATTGTAACCGAATTAGCAGTGTTAGATGTTTTACCTGAAGGTGGTTTTAGATTATTAGAACGTGCGCCAGGTGTGAGCGTTGAAGATATTAAAAAAGCAACAGCAGGTAAATTAATCGTTGAAGGTGAAATTCCTGAAATGGTTATTTAAGAATTTAATTTCCTTCATTTAGTAAGTAATTACCTTATTCTAAGTTGAAGTTTTTAGCTTACTAAATCGTCAAAGATTTATTTGTAATATTCGGTTTTTTTATTCAGTTTTATACTTACTCAATTCCGAGTTTTGTTCAGTATAATTTTCTATTACCCAACCAGCTCCCGAAAGTACTAGTCTGTTTTCAGAGAAGTAGCCAATCTTTTGCTTCCCTGCCGGAAATGTAAATACAGGTTTTGCTGCCATCTGTCAAATAATCCTGTTTCACTATTTGTTTGCAGGTGCTTAGTCATACAAATTTACAAAATTTATAACAAAAAAACACGCTCCATTCCTGAAGCGTGTTTCCTTTAAACTATTTACTAATTTTATTTAGCGTAGCCTGCAGCTCTTGTTTCTCTTATTACAGTTACTTTAATTTGACCCATTAGGCATAGAAATGTCTACGCGACCTTTCTATGCGTTTGCCTTTCAGTTACCATGTTAAAGATATTTATGTTGTTTTTACAAAGCTAATTTTTACAACACAATTTTTCTTTATATTTGAATATAATTGACAATCAA
>CANJJP010000227.1 GCA_947474485.1 Bacteroidota bacterium
GTTTATTTATTAAACATTATAGATGCTAATGTAGACGGGCATTTAAAAGGCTTTGACAAAAACATGAATGAGAAGATTTCGTTTAATGTTAGTCCTCACAGCGATATTATTTATACATTAAATAAGCCCGTTTATTACTCGGGATTACAATTTAAAATTAGATTTTAAAATGAAAATAGCATTATTAGGTTACGGCAAAATGGGAAAGGAAATAGAAGCTATTGCCCTAAACCGTGGCCATGAAATTGTTTTAAAAGTAGACGAAACAAATGCAGATAAAATTACATTAGCTGATATAAAAAAAGCTGATGTAGCAATTGAATTTAGTACACCGCATACTGTTTTATCAAATATAAAAAAATGCTTTGAAGCTAAACTACCAATTGTAGTAGGAACTACAGGCTGGTATGATCATTTTGAAAAAATTAAACAAGATTGTATTTCAAGCGGGGCAACATTGTTTTATGCAAGTAATTTTAGTTTAGGAGTAAACATTTTCTTTAAAGTAAATCAGTACTTAGCTAAGATCATGAATAATTATACTGATTACGATGTGAGCATGGAGGAAATTCATCACATTCATAAACTGGATAAACCAAGCGGAACAGCCATTACCTTAGCAGAACAAGTTATTGATAATATTGATAGAAAAGATAATTGGAGCATCACACATCCTGCAAAAGAAACTTTATTTATTAAAGATTTACGCGAAGGTGAAATACCAGGAACGCATATTATTAAATATACATCTGCAGTTGATGATATTGAAATAATGCACAAAGCTCATAATAGAAAAGGTTTTGCTCTAGGTGCTTTAATGGCAGCTGAGTATGCAAAGGACAAAAAGGGAATACTAACAATGAACGATTTATTAAATATTAATTAATTTACATTTTGCCTATTCTCGACTGCGCTCGAACTGACAAAACGAAAATTACAAAACAACAAATTATGGTAGGAATAATAATGGGAAGTGCATCGGATTTAAACATCATGAAAGATGCTGCAGAAGTATTAAAAAAATTAGGAGTGCAATACGATATTACCATTGTATCGGCACATCGTACACCTGAGCGTATGTTTGATTACGCAAAAACTGCAGTAGATAAAGGTTTAAAAGTAATTATTGCTGGCGCAGGTGGTGCAGCACATTTACCAGGCATGGTAGCTTCTTTAACTCCCCTACCCGTAATTGGCGTTCCAATTAAATCGAGTAATTCAATTGACGGTTGGGATTCTTTATTATCTATTGTACAAATGCCAAATGGTGTTCCCGTTGCAACTGTTGCGGTTAATGCCGCACAAAACGCTGGGATATTAGCTGCGCAAATTTTAGCTACTGGAGATGCAGCTTTATTAAAACGCATTGTTGATTTTAAAGAAGAGTTGAAAGAGAAGGTGATGAACTCGCTGGGAGAGACGGAAAAGTATAAATAGGTATAATAGCCAAAAATAGTTGGTAAAAACCTTTGAAGTGCAATACAGTAAAGGGATTGAGTAAGGGATATTGAAAATGGTTTCAATATCCTTTTTTTGTACATGAAAAACTCAAAAAAAAGCACTGTTGGGGCTGTAAAAGTTCGGAAGTAATAAAGTGGGGTAAACAGAATAATAAGCAACGCTTTAAATGTAAATCTTGTGGTTTGTTATTTACCAGAAAAAGTAATTCTGTTAAAGAAAAGAATCAGTTTGTTTGGTTTCAAAAATGGGTTTTACATAGGCAGACCTTAACTTATTTAAGTAAAGAAAGTGGTTATGGAACAAGAACATTAAAGAGATATTTTCATAGTTATTTATCCAAGGCTCCATCTCTCCCGCTTTATCCAAAGGAGCGGTTAAATCTTTTAATTGATGGAACTTATTTCAGTAATGATATTTGTCTGATTATATATAGGGATAATACGATAAAATTTACCCAATTATACCGACTTAGCAGTGGCGAGTACTTTCAAGAAATCAAAGAAGACTTAGATAATTTATTGAGATTAAACATAAATATTGAAAGCATAACCTGTGATGGCCACAGAGCCATTCTAAAAGCAATAAAACTTAGTTGTAAAGAAGTTATTTTGCAAAGATGTGTAGTTCATATTGAGCGGGAATGTAGGATTTGGCTCACTTCCAATCCTAAAAGCTTGGCGGGTTATGAACTATTTTATATTATTAGAAAACTAAGTTTAATAAAAGAGCATCATCAAAGCCATGAGTGGATTATGGAATTATTTAACTGGCATCAAAAGCATAAAGATTATATCAATGAAAAATCATACAGCTTTGACACAAAACGATACTGGTTTAAACATAAAATGGTTAGAAAAGCATTCATACATATCAAAAATGCACTTCCTAATATGTTTCAGTATCTGTTTAATGAAAGAGTTCCTAAATCCACAAATGGTTTAGAATCATTCTTTGGCCATCTAAAAAGCCACTTATTGTTACATCGAGGATTAACAAAAGAACATCGTAAGAATTTTATTAAATGGTATCTATATTTTAAAAATGAGATGTGAGTTTTTTAAGCCATGCAACACAAAAAATGTAAACAAAAAAGCCTTGCATAATTACAAGGCTTTCATTTTCCGTGGTAAATCATATTGCTAATTAGTCGCTCTCCAGCAGAGCTAATATCCTCTTCTGATTTACGTGGCTATTATAATGATTGTTTTTAAGAAAAACACCAACTATTTTTGGCACCATTACCTATAAATAACATTAATTTTTCTGTGCGAAGCATGTTTTTATTTTCAAAATAGTTTCATCAATGACCTTAGTCCACAAGAAATTATTTTTCACTTTTTCAATGCTCGATAATTTCAGTTGTTGAAGTATATTCTTATCCAACTTACTTAATTTTTCAATTGCAGATGCAATTTTAGTTGGATTACTTGATTGCAACAAAACTCCATTACTTTCACCAACCATTAACTTTACAGCACCTACATCGGTAGCTATTACAGCTAATCCGCTTGCCATAGCTTCCATAATAACATTTGGCATTCCTTCAGAGTGGCTAGGGCAAACCAACACATCCATTTCCTTTACTTTTGCTTTCATAATTTCAACATCAGTAATAGAACCGAGATAAAACACGTGTGGAAGTTTTAATTTATTTGCTTCAGGAATTGGTCCAACAAAATGAAATTCGAAATTTAAATTATCTTTTAATAAGAGTAATCCTTTTTTTAACTCCTCAACGCCCTTTCTTCTTTCGAAACGACCAACAAATAAGAATTTAGTTTTTTGGGTTGAATTTATTGACGGCTCATGTACAAGCCATGAATCTTCAATTCCCGTTGGGATTGAGATTATTTTCTTTGCAGGAACACCTATGCTTTTAATTAAATCATCTAATTTTCCTCCATAAGAAAAAACAAAATCTGCATTATTTACATTGAACAAAACTTGCTTTTGAAAAAGAAATTTTGCAGCTAAAAAAGACTTAAAATTTGGTTGTTTTTGAAACATTTCATATCCATGAAAGTTAACGCCTATTGGTGCGCAATTAAACCCCTTTTTCTTTTCTTCAATTAATTTCCAAGCTGAGAATCCTTTTGCGTAAATAAAATCGCTTGGTTCTTGCATTTTAAATTGCTCGAAAACAGCTTTAGAATAGGCAAATGAAGCTTTTATGTAATGACCTGGTAATTTGCCCGCTTTAGGAAATGGAATAACAAATGAGTTGATGAACTTTTTTTCGTCTTCTGAAAATAATTCATATTTTGTAATATCTAACTTGCTTTGATTAGTATGATATAAGTCAACATAAACACCTCTTTGAGCAAAATACTTTACCAAATAGTAGGAATGCTTTTGCATTCCGCCAATTACATAAGGAAAAATACCGTCGGTGAGAAGAGAGATTTTCATAAATTATTTAACCGCTAAATTAATCAATATCCTCATTTTTAAAGGTTTTATCTATTAAAATGGGCTAAAAAACCTCATTTTTATAGGATAAATTTATTTATATTTGAGTTCTATATTAAATCTATGAATGTTGCTATAATTGGGTTCGGATACTGGGGACCTAACCTCGCAAGGAATTTTAGTTCAGTTGCTGACTGCAAAGTAAAATATGTTTGTGACTATAGAGCTGAACGATTAGCTGTTGTTAGCAAACAATATTCTTCCGTAATTACAACCAACGATTTTGAAGCTGTATTAAATGATTCGGAAATTGATGCGGTAGTTATTGCAACTCCTGTTTTTACTCATTTTGATTTAGCAAAAAAAGCTTTATTAAAAGGAAAAAATGTTCTCATTGAAAAACCAATGACATCAACCTCTGCTGAAGCAATTGAGTTATATGAGCTGTCAAAAAAA
>CANJJP010000228.1 GCA_947474485.1 Bacteroidota bacterium
AGAATTTAGGTTGAAAATTTCCAACTTGTTAATAATTGGTGGAGAGTTTTTTAATCAGAAACTAAACTGCGAAATCAAAATGCTGTAATGATAATTTCTCAAATAACTAACTGTTTAAATGTCACCACGGAGACATAGAGAGCACGGAGGTACAAAGAGTTGTTTTACGAAATCCCTCCGTGAAACTCTGTGTTCTCAGTGCCTCAGTGGTAAAATTTGCAAATCACTTTATTAAGTATAAAATCTCGAATTATTTTTTAGCCAAAATATTCTTTATCTCAACTAACTCATTTTTAATATCGCTCAACAATTGAACATCAGAAGCAGAAACTGCTGTGGGAGATTGATTGAAAGAGAATTTTTCTTTTATGATTTTTTCGCGTTGTGCTAAAATAGTTTGTTTAAACTCTTCGGCATTTTCAATTCCCAGCATACTCATCATATTTTGATTATGATGTCCACCACCACCTGCCGTTTCAACCTTTATTAAAGTTAAACCAAAAGCTCTTAATATTGGTCCGCCAATAAAAGATAAGTCTTGGATATTTTCTAATGGAATTGTTTTTTCTATGTGTACGATTAGTCCTTTTGAAAATTTTAAATGCTTATTGGTAATAGAGCAACTCAAGGTCTTAAAAAACTTACCACTCAACCATTGCCCCAATCCAAATATCCAAAAGGGAATTAAAACGATTCCTATAACTGAGGTTATTAGTAAAAATAAGACTATAAAAAAGATATAAGTTTTAACTTTAGGATTAAATGTGGCTTCTCTAAGCACAATATTTTCTTCTGACATTGATTTGGATTTAATTTTTACAAATCAAAAGTAGCAAATTTTAAACTCACTTAAACACCTGAAATACAATCCACTAAAAGAAAAGAGGTAGGCGAAAAAACTAGCTTGTCAATACTTTTTTTTAGTACCTTTAAGCCTTTAAAACTAACAACAAACAATATGTCTAAAATTGTAGAACTTTTAGGAGCAAATGCGAATGATTTATTGTCGCATACTTGCAAAGGAATTACTAAGGAACAAATCCATTTAACTTCTCCAGATTTTATTGATCAAAGCTTTATGGGTTCTAATCGTAATCCTCAAGTTTTAAGAAGTTTACACCAATTATATAATACAGGTCGTTTAGCAGGTACAGGATACATGAGTATTTTACCTGTTGATCAAGGAATAGAGCATAGTGCAGGCGCATCATTTGCCCCAAACCCAATTTATTTCGACCCTGAAAACATTGTTAAGCTAGCTATTGAAGGTGGTTGCAATGCAGTTGCTTCAACTTATGGAGTACTTGCGTCTGTTGCTAGAAAATACGCACATAAAATTCCGTTCGTAGTTAAAATTAATCATAACGAGTTTTTAACTTACCCTGATAAGTTTGACCAAATTATGTTTGGTTCAGTTGAAGAGGCGTGGAGAATGGGAGCTGTAGCGGTTGGTGCAACAATTTATTTTGGTGCTCCAGAATCTAACAGACAAATTGTTGAAGTTGCTCGTGCATTCGAAAGAGCGCACGAATTAGGTATGGCAACCATCTTATGGTGTTATACTCGTAACTCAGCATTCAAAAAAGATGGTGTTGATTATCATACTGCTGCAGATTTATCTTCTCAAGCAAATCATTTAGGAGTTACTATACAAGCGGATATCATCAAACAAAAAATGTCGGATAAAAATGGTGGGTACAATGCAACTAAGCATGGTAAAACACATCCAAAAGTTTATTCTGAATTAACTACCGATCATTTAATTGATTTATGTCGTTACCAAGTAGCAAATTGTTACATGGGACGCATTGGTTTAATTAATAGTGGTGGAGAAAGTAAAGGAGCGTCTGATTTAGCAGAAGCAGTTACAACAGCAGTTATTAATAAACGTGGTGGTGGACAAGGATTAATATCAGGAAGAAAAGCTTTCCAAAAACCAATGAATGAAGGTGTTCAATTATTGAATACAATTCAAGATGTTTATTTGGATAAGAGTATTACAATTGCTTAAATATTGAATTATTGATTGTTGCTTTAACTCAACAATTCAAAAACTCAACAAATCTTAAACTATAAAGAAATGGGTTGGTTTAAAAGAATAAAAGAAGGAATTACAACAAGTACCAAAGAGAAGAAAGAAACTCCAGAAGGATTGTGGTACAAATGTAACTCGTGTAAAAAAATAAGTACAACTACTGATCACGAAAACAACAAATTTGTTTGTACACTTTGTGGTTACCACGAGCGCATTGGTTCAGCTGAATATTTTGAAGTAATATTTGATGATAATCAATTTACAGAGCTTCACGAAAACTTAGTTAGTGGTGACCCGCTCGATTTTGAAGATACAAAAAAATACAAGGATCGATTGGTTGATAGTATTAAAAAAACAGGTTTAAACGATGCATTGCGTTCTGCATATGGAAAAGTGGAAGGTCATGATTTAGTTGTATGCTGTATGGATTTTAACTTTATCGGTGGCTCAATGGGGTCTGTTGTTGGAGAAAAAATTTCGAGAGCAATTGATTTTTGTTTAAAAACAAAAACTCCACTAATGATTATTTCAAAATCAGGAGGAGCACGTATGATGGAAGCTGCATACTCATTAATGCAAATGGCAAAAACTTCTGCAAAATTATCGTTGATGGATAAAGCAGGGATTCCTTACATATCATTATTAACCGACCCAACAACTGGTGGTGTTACTGCTTCTTATGCTATGCTTGGAGATTTAAATATTGCAGAGCCCGGATCATTAATTGGATTTGCCGGCCCTCGAGTTGTTAAAGAAACAATTGGTAAAGATTTACCAAAAGGATTTCAAACAGCAGAGTTTGTTTTAGAACATGGTTTCTTAGATAAAATTGTTCCTCGAACTGAATTAAAAGAAAAATTAAGTGCACTGCTTAGAATGTTTAAGAATTAAAATCGAAAACGCTCCTTCTTCGTCAAGCTCAGAGTGACTGAGCGTTTTTTATGCAAAGAATGAGCAAATACTCGACATATATTAAACTAGTTATACTTACGATGTTTATTCGTTGTACCTCTGTTAATGCTCAAAATTATTTCGCTTTGGTGAAATAAAATTTAATAAAGCATATGTACTTTCCGCATTTGATTTAAACTTCTTTTACGCGTGAAAATAGAAATGACAGTACTTGCCAATAACCCCACTAATAAAACATTAATTACTGTATCTATTTGAAATGCCTTTAAATTAGAAACAAAAAAAAGAGGCTTTAGCCTCTTTTTTTATACTGTAAGAATTTCTTTTTCTTTAAACTCAAAATGCTTGTCGCATTTACCAACATAAGTATCGGTAAGTTGTTGAATTTTTTCTTCTGCTGATTTTACCTCATCTTCGGTAACACCATCTTTAGTTAATTTTTTACACGATTCGTTTGCATCCTTACGTGAGCTACGGATACCAACTTTAGCATCCTCTACTTCTTGTTTCGCTTTCTTCACTAAATCTTTTCTACGCTCCTCTGTAAGTGGCGGAACAACGATACGAATAATAATACCATCGTTTTGCGGATTAAAGCCCAAATTAGCAGCTTGAATCGCTTTTTCGATTGGTGTTAACGAACTCTTTTCCCAAGGTTGAATAATGATTGTACGAGCATCTTGCGTATTAACGTTAGCAACCTGACTAATTGGAACACGAGAACCATAATAATCAACATAAACATTATCTAACATAGATGGATTAGCTCGTCCTGCACGAACTTTAGCTAATTCAACTTCTAAATGTGTGATGGATTTTTCCATGGCATCTTTTGCCCCATCAATTATTGCTTTAATCTTTTCGTTCATATTGCAAATATATAAATTACACAGTTACCAAAGTACCTAATTTTTCTCCTTCAAGAATTCTTTTCAAATTCCCAGTTTTATTCATGTCAAAAACAATTGTTTTCAAATTGTTTTCTTTACACAATGTAAATGCGGTCATATCCATTACTTCTAAACCCTTTTCATATACTTCGCTAAAAGTAATTGTTTCGTATTTGGTCGCAGTTTTATCTTTCTCAGGATCAGCAGTGTAAATACCATCTACACGCGTTCCTTTTAAAATAACATCCGCTTCTATTTCAATTGCACGTAACACAGCTGCTGTATCAGTTGTAAAATACGGATTTCCAGAGCCTGCTCCAAAAATAACAACACGTCCTTTTTCTAAATGACGTACTGCTTTTCTTCTAATGAATGGCTCACAAATTTGCTCCATTTTAATAGCAGATTGCAAACGTGTATAAACACCTATATTTTCTAATGCTGATTGTAGTGCCATTGAATTAA
>CANJJP010000229.1 GCA_947474485.1 Bacteroidota bacterium
AAGCATTTGATAAAAAGGGCGCAAAGAAAGGCTCAGCTAAAAAAGCTTCAGCTACTAAAGCGGCTCCTAAAAAAGCAAGTGCTAAAAAGGCTGTGAAGAAAGCAGCTCCGAAAAAGGCAGCGAAGAAAGCTGTTAAAAAAGCGGTTGCTAAAAAGAAATAAATTAAAGTAAATACTAAAGAAATACAAAGCCTGCTAATCGAAATGATAGCAGGCTTTTTAAATTAATCAATACTACAATCAAACATTTCAAAAAAATAATTGCAATTCCGCTTGAGAATAACTAATTTCATTGAATAAAATATCCCATGAGATTTCTTTTTACATTTTCAGTTCTACTATGCTTTTTGTTTACTAATGCACAACAACCTTGCGCTCCAAACTTTTTTATTGGCAACGATACTTGCTTAGAAAGTATTCCAAAAATACCAATTCAACTGAATCCAAATGTATCATGCGCTACAGGAAGTAATTGTAATGTGCTTGTATCAAATGATTGCGGATATGCAGGTTCAATTGTTCAATTTGGAACGAATACATTAACTGCGGTAAATAATCCAACACCATTTAGAGGCTATTGGGAAGATGGAAAAGGCCAATATCTTTTTAGAGCAAGTGAGTTGCAAGCTATGGGATTTCAAAATGGTTTGTTACGCTCATTAGCTTTTAATTTTCCAACTGTATCAAGTAATAACGGCTATGCTAATCTTACCATTAAGTTAAAATGTACTGCAACAAATGCGCTTGCAGTTGGTGCATTTGAAAACGGTGCAATTACAGTATACAATAGTGCATTATTTACTCCAAATGCAGGATGGAACACACTAGCTTTTAATGCACCTTACATTTATGATGGCACTTCAAATTTATTAGTTGAAGTTTGTTATAATAATTCAGCATGGTCGGCTGATGATAATATTGAATACTCTACAACACCATTTGTATCAAGCGTTACGATGGATCAAGATGGAATGGTTGGTTGCGTATTTGCTACATCTGAGCTTGCTCATTCTTCGAGGCCTAACATGCGTTTTAATTATTCAGCAAACATTAATCCAGCAAATTTTACTATTAGTTGGAGTCCAACAACAGGGATTTCAAACCCAAACATTCTTAATCCGACAGTAACACCGCCACTTGGCGCAACAAGTTATGTTTTATCTATTACAACCTTAGATGGGCTTTGCACAAAAAGAGACACCATTACCTATTTTGTTGGTGAAGGTTCAGATTTTACAATCTTATCCACCTTAGGTGATACAATAACAGCTTGTTCTAACACATCTGTTGTTATACCAACAAATACAAGCGTTCCAGGGGCATACACCTATGCTTGGAACCCAGCAACATATTTAAATCAAAGTACTATTGCCTCCCCAACAGCAACCATAAATATAGTTGATACAATTAATTATACTATTTATGTAAGCACTGCAATTGGTTGTAGAAAAAGCAAAACAATTTCTGTTATTTCTCAGCGCAGACCACCTGTATTTTCATTAGGTAACGATACATGTATAGTTGGCGTTCCAAAAACACCCTTACAATTAACACCGAATTTATCTTGTGTATCGGGACAAGCATGTAATGTTATTACTTCCAATCCATGTTCAAATAATAGCACAACAGTTCAAGCAGGTTTTGGAAATTTAACAGCAGCTCCAAATCCAACACCATTTAGAGGATATTGGGAGGATGGAAAAGGACAATATCTTTTTAGAGCAAATGAATTACAAACATTAGGAATACAAGATGGAATTATTAATTCACTTGCTTTTAATTTTTTAACCGTTTCGAGTACAACTGGATATGCAAATCTTACTATCAAATTAAAATGCACAAGCACCAATCAATTTGCAGTAGGTCCTTTTGAAAGCGGTGCAATTACAGTTTATAACAACACAATGTATACACCAAGTGTTGGTTGGAATGCATTCACATTTAGTTCGCCCTATATTTATGATGGCAGTTCAAATTTATTGATTGAAATATGTTATGATAACTCTGCTTGGTCAGCATATGACAATATAGAATATAGTTCACTTGCTTATGCAGCGAGCATGACAATGGACCAAGATGCCTCGGTAGGTTGTGCATTTAACAATTCAGAGGCAATTTACAATGCGCGCCCTAACATTAAAATTAATTATTCAGTAAATATTAATCCTAACAACTATATCATTAGTTGGAACCCAACAACTGGTATTTCTGACTCAACAAGTTTAACCCCCACAATCAATCCTGATTTAGGAAGTACCACTTACACTCTATCGATCTCCACTTTAGATGGGCAATGCACAGAAACAAATACAATTACTTATAATGTAATTGAAGACGTGCCAACCATTCTTAATCAGCCACAAGGCGATACGGTATGTGTTGGACAAACTATTTCCCTAAGCACAACAGTAAATGTTTCAGCATCAACTTATCAATGGAAAAAAAGTGGTGTTAATGTAACTAACGGAGGAAACATTAATGGGGCAACAAGTTCTAATTTAACCATTACAAATTCCAGTACTATCAATCAAGGTTGGTATAGTTGTACTATAACTAATAATTGTTCACAGGAACTGCAAACTATTTCGGTTTACATTAAAGTTAATGCTTGTGTATCATTAGATGAAATAAGCAAGGAGCAGTTTAGTTTATTTCCAAATCCAACAAATAGTAGCATTACTATTTCATTGCCCCGCTTAAATAATGATTATAACGAAATAATTATTTTAAATGTATTAGGACAAGAGGTACTAAAACAAAAACGCACTAATTCGTTACAAGAAACTATTGATGTAAGCAATTTAAGCACTGGTTTTTACAACATTGAATTAAGAGGCGACAATAAAAAACTTGTTCAATCTTTCATAAAAGAGTAAGATATTAGCTGATTTTTCTCCAATATCAATCAATATTTCATTCTTCCTAAACAAATTTCTGAGTATATTTGGCTCGCTTGTAATTAATACAGTTAATCGTTTACACTATGGATTTAGAGTTCAATAAAAATGATGATGTAATGCGCCTTTTGATTTCTCAATTGGAGCAAAAACTAAATAAAGTTTATTTAGGTGGTGGAAAAAGCAGAATTGATAAAATGCATGAGCAAGGTAAAATGACTGCTCGTGAACGTATCGATTATTTATTGGATGATAATGCAAAACGCATTGAAGTTGGAGCCTTTGCAGGTGAAGATATGTACAAGGAACACGGCGGTTGCCCTAGCGGTGGTGTTGTTGTTGTTATTGGATACATTAAAGGCAGGCAATGCATTGTTGTTGCAAATGATGCTACAGTAAAAGCAGGAGCATGGTTTCCTATTACAGGAAAGAAAAATCTAAGAGCGCAAGAAATATCTATCGAAAATAGATTACCAATTATATATTTAGTTGATAGCGCTGGTGTTTACTTGCCATTGCAAGATGAAATTTTTCCTGATAAGGAACATTTCGGAAGAATTTTTAGAAACAATGCTGTAATGAGCTCAATGGGAATACTGCAAATTGCAGCTATCATGGGGAGCTGTGTTGCAGGTGGCGCTTATCTTCCAATCATGAGCGATGAAGCAATGATTGTAGATAAAACTGGAAGTATTTTCCTTGCAGGTTCGTATTTAGTTAAAGCTGCAATTGGTGAAAATATTGATAACGAAACATTAGGCGGGGCAACTACGCAATGCGAAATATCTGGTGTTACGGATAACAAGTGCAAAGACGATAAAGACTGCTTAGACCGTATTAAAAAAATAATGGATAAGATAGGCGACTACGACAAAGCAGGTTTCGACCGCATTGCCGCAGCTAAGCCCAAAAAAGACGAGAAAGATATTTACGGTATCATTCCAGATACACGTGATAAGCAATACGACATGCATGAAATTATTCATCGCTTAGTTGACAACTCTGAGTTTGATGAATACAAAGAATTGTATGGAAAAAGCATCATCTGCGGCTTAGCTCGTATAGATGGTTGGGCAGTTGGTATTGTTGCTAATCAGCGTAAAGTTGTAAAAAGCAAAAAAGGTGAAATGCAATTTGGTGGTGTAATTTATAGTGACAGTGCAGATAAAGCAGCGCGTTTTATAATGAATTGCAACCAACGTAAAATTCCATTGGTGTTTTTACAAGATGCAACTGGCTTTATGGTTGGCTCACGTAGCGAGCATGGCGGCATTATTAAAGACGGAGCAAAACTAGTAAATGCAATGAGCAATAGCGTTGTTCCTAAATTCACCATCATTATTGGCAACTCTTATGGAGCAGCAAACTATGCAATGTGTGGTAAAGCATACGACCCACGTTTA
>CANJJP010000230.1 GCA_947474485.1 Bacteroidota bacterium
ATTTAAACTAAATGAAATTGGTAAAGCACAATAGCCTTGTACGTTTGTAACATTAATTGAACCATCACAACAACCTGTACAAGACTCTCCAATTGATGTAATGCTAAAAGTTATAGGGCTACTTGTCTGTCCTGTTATATTTGTCGCAAATAAAATTGATAAGAATGTAATAAATGTTTTCATTATTTATATTTTACTAAAGTTAAATATTATATAACATATTAAAAAATTATTCACTCAGTAGTAATGTATAACTACTCATTGATTTGATTTCACTCAGGACGTTTATCTTATTAAATTGGCTATAACGTTTTCGCGCTAAATTTTAGTTTGGGTTTTGAAACTATTTCTACCGAAATATTACTAACGAAGCTATAACTTTACTGGACATTTGCAAAGCATAAATAACTGTGTTTCCCGAAGGGACTGCTTTTGCAAATGCCAAGCCGAATGCCAAAATAGAACAAGCCGTGTGCTACCACTAGTAGCTTTTATTTTCAGTTTCTGCATACATAGGTCTATTTAACTGGGTATTTATAAAAAATAAATTTTAATATTTTAGGATTTCGTATTGCCTGATGTTCTAATTGCTCTTTTGTCATACCCGTTGAATGATTTAAAACGAGCGAGTCTCCATAGTTAATACCTTTATATTCAATAAAAATATTTTTTGATGTTTGAGATATTATGATTGAGTCTTTGTCTATTCGATCTAACTTAAAACGAATGAAATCTTTATCAATAGGGTTTGCTTTTTCATAATTAAAACTCCATTGATACATTTCGGAAATTTTATTAAAGGGAAAATTGCTTAATAGAGTGTCTGAATGTGGCACAATTATGCCTTCATTTTGTGATGTAAAACGGATTATATATAAAGCTTTTTTTATAGTTGGCTCACTAATATCTGGTCTAGAGGATATAGTTGCAAATGGATTATATGCGATATAAATACCATTGGTGTTAATTGTATTTAAGTCTTCTTCGTTTAGTATTTCTTTGGAACTAGAGCAAGATAATATTGCTGTCAATGTAAAAACTGATATGAGAAATATTGTATAATTTACTTTCATTGCGGTTAGGTCGACAAGTTTAATTAATGTTTAGTAAAGCTATGTATTATTTTAAACTTTATATATGTCTATAACATTGGTGTAAACGAAATTTTAAAATTTATATTGTCGTCCTTAGCTATTAGGGGTATCGGTTTGCAAGCAGGCACAGTTTGCAGTTTGAAACATTTTCTTACCGAAAAGCTTACTAACAAAACTAAATGTTTATTGGCCATTTGCAAAGCATAAATAACTATCTTTACCGAAGGGACAACTTTTGCAAATGCCTTATACTTCAGCCCAAATTGAATGAAGCGTGTATTAGTAGCTCGGCGTTTTTTCTTTCTGTTTAGTTTACCCAGTTGTCCGCAAAATGTTGTATTATAACAACATGCATTTATTTTTGAACTATTATTTTCTTGATGGTTTTTAAACCGCTAACAGTATCAGTTATAGAAACAAAATAAACACCATTTGTCAAGTTAGTTTTAATTGTGGCTTTGTTGTTCGTAGGGGTTATCAGTTCAGTGCTATATAAATTTCCATGAGTGTCGGTTATGTCTACTTTTAATTGTGATGATTCGGCTAAATTTGAAATAGTAAAGTTATTTGGCGTAGGATTAGGAAATAACATTATGCTATTTTGTAATTTATCATATTCATTTGTTTTAGTTATTAATACAGTAACTGTAACCGTGTGATTGTAAACTACGCTGTTAAAAGTTTCTGTGGCTTGGTAGCTAGTTGTTGTAGTTGGCTTTACATAAATACCAGGTGCATTTTTGATAAATGCATTACTCATTGTAAACCAATTTACATTTAAACCGCTAATTGCAGGGCCAATTAAAACGCTGTCGCCAATTACAACTGATGTATCTCTATATTGCCATTGTGGTGTCGAGATATTAATTACAGAAACATCATCGATGTAATAATTGGATGCACCATAAAAACCTGATCCTATAAAAGCAGTATCGGTATTTATATCATCCATAAAGTTACCTATCGTAATATAATTTTCGTTTCCATTTGCTAAATATATTCCATCAATTTTTATCCAGTTAATAGTATCATTTATAATTGGGTTACCGTATTTAATAATTTGCGGAGTATAATTAAGGACAGCATTTGGATTAGAATTATATGGTACTCCTGCAGAAACATAAGCTCCAAGATTATTAATAGCATATTTAAATCCTCTCAAAAAAGTACTAGCATAAAAAGAAATATAATAATAGTTATTAGTTACTAATGAATTTGTTAAACTAGTTGTAATATATTTCCTTAGATTATTATTGCCAGGAGTATAAGACCACAAATTACCACCAAATGCATTACCAGTATGAGGTTGTCTATAATCTGTTCCGTCAAAATAAGGAATTGCAAATATTGAATTGGTTGCGCAAGTATTGAAGTATGATGCCTTTTGCGCCAAAGTTGTTGCATTTGGAGAAAACCAAGGCGTTGCTAATTCAATTTGAAAATCACCACTTGGGCAAGCAGTATAAATTTCAAAACTAGGATTAGGCACTAAGTTTTGTCCGCTCAAAAACAAATTAGACAAAATAAAAACTATAAATCCTATTTTTTTCATTACATAAATATCACTGAATAACTTATTTTTCTGTAATTTATTGCTTAATAAACTTAACTGTTTTGCTACTACTCTTATCTTGTATAGTTAAAAAATACATCCCCGCTGAAAGATTTTGTAAATTAATTTGAGAATTAAAAGGAGTCGTAAAAACAACTTGCCCTAAATAGTTTTTTATTTCAATTGTTGAGTTTTGAAATTGTTTTTTTTCATCGTCAATATTTATAAATGAATTTGTTGGATTAGGGTAAATAGAGATAGAATTATTATTGGTAGTGTTTTGGTTAATATTAGTTGTTAAACCATTTATCACATTAACCGTAATCATTGAATTGCTTGAACTCATTTTATATAAACTATCATATAGGCAAGTAGTAGATGCACAACCATTTGAATCAGCTATTGTTACACATATATTATACCAGCCAGCTGTGGTATAAGTATGACTTGGATAAGGAAGTGTTGAATTTGGACTTCCATCACCAAAAGACCATATATATGTGTATGGGGCAGAACCACCGCTATAGCTAGGAATAATATCCCATACATTAGGAGTTGCATTTTGATTTAAAGAAAAACTTACAATTGGTGATGGATGAACTGTAACTGTAGTTGTAGCTGAAGAGATGCATGAGCCAATACTACCTGATACTGTGTAAACAATTGTTGTAGAGGGTGTAGCTATAACAGATGCCCCCATAGAAGTATTTAGGCTCAATATTGGAGACCAAGTAAAGGAAGTAGCTCCATTAGCATTTAATGTTATGCCAGAACTACCACTACAAATTGTACCTGAATTTACTGATATAGTTGGACTTACACCAGAAGTTATTGTAGCTGTTGAGTTCGATGTACACCAATTAGAGTCCGTAATAGATACAGAATAATCGCTAGCACATAAAGCTGTTTGATTTGGTGTTATACTACCGATTGACCACTGGTACATATATGGGGGAGTTCCACCAGTAACTAGAAGATCGATAGCTCCATCACAAGAACCATTACATGTAGTGTTTGTTTGCGACATTACTATATTAAGCATTTGTGGTTGGGAAATAGTAACTGTTATAGTATTAGTATTTGCCATTGCATCCATAACTATAGCACTGTATGTACCTGCTGGTAAACTAGTACTAGTTGGTGTAGTTGCACCCGAAGGTGTCCAAGAAAATGTATATGGTGAAACTCCTCCAGTTGCAGTAATTGTTGCACTGCCATTTGCTAGCCCAAAACAACTTACATTAGTTACTGTTGATGTTAATGTGATTTGTGAAAATGCCATTGAGCATAACCAAATAAAAAGAGTTGATAGTAAAAATTTTTTCATGATATTAGATTTAAAATTTATTGTTTAATAATTTTCTTGGTTTATGTTAATTACTTGCATTATAATTTACCAAAGTTAAGTATTACATAACATATTAAATAATTATTCACTCATTAGTAATGTATAACTACTCATTTATTTAATTTCACTAAGGACGTTTATAACTTATTAAATTGGCTATAACGGTTGGCGGCTAAACGCCAGTTTTTTTATTTTCGTTTCCGAATGTTTGTTTATTGATACCTAAATTACTAAAAAATTGAAACAAACAGGACCTGCCCAGTGAAAATATAATTCATTCCATATCTGG
>CANJJP010000231.1 GCA_947474485.1 Bacteroidota bacterium
AATAGCCGATTTGTATTGTGTTACTAAAACTAAATCATCATTATCATGCAAAGTAAGTTTATGTCCATCAACTCCATATTGCAATGCACCAGCACTTAGTCCTAAATTTAAATTGTATTCAGAATTAATTTTTAGGTGATATGAGTAAGACATATTAAAACCAATTCTACGCGTAGGACCAACTATATCCGAATACATTGTTCCTCCAATACCCATTTTCCTGTTTTTAAAAGGGCCATGAGCAGAAAGAATATAAGTACGTGGAGCATCAGTAATACCTTTCCACTGGTAACGATTGTTAGAACGACAATCCCAATATGACTTACTCTTACCAGCAATAGCCGGATTAATAACAAAATCATTTAATAAATATTGAGAGTACTGCGGTAACTGCTGCGCAGTAACAACATTACTTGCTCCAATGCAAATAAACAACATCAGAACAATTTTATATGTATGCTTTATTTTGTTCATTGTTATTTGAATATAGTTATTGGTCCAGTGTATGGTTCAGGATACTTAGGATCATTTAATTTCACAACGTAATAATATGTACCTACAGGTAAGCCTTTTCCTTTGTATGTTCCATCCCAAGTGTTATCATAATTTTTCTTGTAATACAATTGCTCACCCCAACGATTATAAACCTCAACTTCGTTTTCTGGGAACTTAGTAATTAAATCAATAATCCAAGTATCATTTTTACCATCGCCATTTGGTGATATACCATTAGGTATTATTACTTGTGGCAATACAACAAACACCATACTATCACTAGCAACACAACCTGTTGCAGTATCCGTTACTGTAACCAAATAAGTTGTTGTTAATGTTGAACTAGAAACAGGATTTGCAATAATATTGCTTGACAAATCTAAATTAGGTGTCCACACTAAAGTTGTTCCAACAGGGTTGGTAGGGCTACCACCAATTGTTCCTGTTAATCCATATACAATTTCCAAATCAGGCCCTGCGCTTGCTACAGGCAATAAATTTGCAGTAAAGGCAACAGTATCTGTATCGGAACAGCCTAATGAATTAGTTACAATTAATTGGTAGTTTGTAGTTCCTGCTGCGCCTAATACAGTAACACTATCTGTATTTCCAAGTGATACAGCTGATACAATTTCACTCCAATCATATGTGATAGTTCCAACATTTATAAAAGAAGCCGAACCATCTAATAAGATACTATCAGTCAAACAAAACACATCATCAGCGCCAGCATTAGCAATTACAGTATCGGTAGTCGCTATATTAAAATTAGCAGTATCCTTACATAATAAACTATCTGTTACTTCTAAGCTATAATTACCGTAAAACACTCCATTTAAATCTTGTGTTATTGCAGCACTTCCTGCAATCCATTGATAAGTATAAACTCCACCACTAAATGGAGCGCCACCTGTAACTGTTACATCAATAGCACCAGTTGGAACTGAACTACAAGGTGATGGTGTAATAACGCCAGTAGTTACAATATCAGTAGGTTCAGTTAAAGTAGTATTTTGAGTTGCAACACAACCATTATTATCTGTAATAGTTAACGTATGAACACCTGCGCATAAACTATCTACCAATGCTCCAGTTTCTAAACTTGGAGCCCAAACATATGTATAAGGTAATGTTCCACCAAATGGTACTGCTGCTATCGAACCTAAGCAAACTCCAAAACATCTTAAGTCAGTTGAAAGTGCCATACCAAAAGAAATTGTATCTGGCTCCGTGATGGTTGCTGAAATAACTGTAGAACATCCTAAAACTAAATCAGTAATTACAGCTGTATAAGTTCCTTCACATAAATTATTAATTGATGATCCATTTGACAAATCATTCCAAACAATTCCAGTAGGATTTACATTTGTAATCACTAAGCTAACGCTTCCATCACAAACACCATTGCAGGTTATAGAAGAATCTTGCACTGCAACTTGTGGTCCATTAACATTACTTAATGTAACGGTAAAATCTTGCGAGCAAGGAACTGCAGAAGCATCTGTTACAGTGATAGTATAAACACCAGCAGGCAAATTAGTTGCCACGTTTGTATTACCTGCAACTGCAGGATTCCAAACATAAGTAGGTACACCTATTCCACCAGAAACATTTAATGTAATGCTACCATCACTAACTGAACAATTTGGAGAAAACACAATAGTTGTTACCGTCATTTGATTCGGAGAAAGGATATCAACTTGTGATGTCCAAATACAATTATTAGTATCTGATATTTCTAGGAAATATGTTCCTGCACCTAAGCCAACTAAATTATTTACAGTAGCTCCGTTGTGTGGCCATAAATAAGTATAACCTGGTGTTCCACCAACTGGAGTTACCGTTGCAGTACCATCAGCTGTTTCAAAACATGATTCATCCGTTTTCACAATTACATCGTCTGTAATGCCATTTAAATTGCTAATTGCAAAGGTTGCTGTTTGACTGCAACCAACACTATCCGTAATATCAACTTGATAAACACCAGCGCATACATTTGCAATGTCTTCCAATGTATCACCGGAACTCCAATTGAATGAATAAGGACTTGCGCCGCCAATTAAAATTAAATCAATTGTACCATCGCATAAATTACAACCCGGAGAAATAATGGTAGTATCAATATTAAATGGAACAGGATTATTATTAAGATTCGTTGTTTGAGTTAAAACACAACTATTTGCATCTGTAACAGTTAATGTATAAGATCCTGCGCATAAACCTGCTATTGAATCAGCATTGCCGTTACCTGGCATCCAAAAATAAGTATAAGCTAAACTACCGCCATTAGGAATTGCTGTTAAAGCGCCATTACAAATACCTGAACAATTTGGTAATTGCGTATTACTTAAAGACAAGGCTAATTGAATAGGTTCTTCAATTGTAATGTTTTGTGCTGAAATACAACCAGCAGCATCTCTAACGCTAACTGCATAATTACCCGCACTTAATCCATTTAATGTTGGATTAGCAGCAGAACCTGTACTCCATAAAACAGTGTAGCCAGGAGTACCACCGTTAATAGTTAATGTTGCTGAACCATCACTTAAGCCATTACAAGAAACAGAATCTACATCAACAATAACACCAGGCGCATTTGTACTACTAATACTTACAAACACGGTATCTTTGCATCCACCAGCATCCGTAATTTCTACACTATAATTGCCAGCAGCTAAATTTATTTGATCTTCGGTTGGAAGCAATGGAACTGACCACACAAAAGTGTAAGGTGCAAGACCACCAGTTGGTGTTAAATCAATTGCACCATCATTTGCTCCACAGGTTGCAGATGTTACAACTGCGTTAGCATTTAATATTGTTGTTTCATTAATTGTTACTTGTGCGTTCGTTATACAATTTGAAGCATCTTTTACTTGAACAAAATAAGTACCTGCTGCTAAACCATTAACGGCAGAAGTTATTTGCCCGCCATTTATCCAATTGTATTGATAAGGTGCTGTACCGCCAGCAACTAAAGTTGATGCAGTTCCATCGGCTAATCCTGAACAAGTTACATCAGTTGAAGATGGTGTTACTGTAGGACCATTAATATTATTTATTGCAGAATTATATTGTTGTGTACATCCTAATGCGTCAGAAATATCTACCATATAAACAGCAGCACATAAACCTGTTGAATTAGAAGTAATATCTCCATTGCTCCATAAATAAGTAAAAGGACCTTGCCCACCACTTGGAGTAAGTGCAGAAGTACCATCACACACACCACAAGTTGCATCTGTTTTTACTTCAGTTATATTAAATGGATTAGGATTATTAATCAACTGAGTATTTTGAGAAACGCTACATCCTTTTGCATCAGTTACAATTAATGAATAAAGTCCGGCGCACTGATTTGAAATATTACTTGTTACTTGATTTCCTAGCGACCATAAATATGTATAAGGTAGTGTTCCGCCATTTGGTATAGCAGTTAACACCCCATTACAAGCTACTTGACAAGTTGGCAATTGTGTATTATTTAAACTTAAAGAAATTGCATTTGGCTCTTCAATTGTAAAATTAACTGCAGTTACACACCCTGTTAAATCTGTAACACTAACAGAATAATTACCAGCATCTAAACCATTAAGAGTTGAATTAGCAGCTGAACCTGTACTCCACAAAACAGTATAACCAGGATTACCTCCGTTGATTGTTAATGTTGCCGCGCCATCACTTGCACCATTACATAATACTGAATCCGTAGCAACAGAAACAGTTGGTCCGTTAGCACTATTTATTGTAATAAAGAATGTATCCTTACATGAAGT
>CANJJP010000232.1 GCA_947474485.1 Bacteroidota bacterium
AAATTATTTTCAGGTGTATTACCTCCTTTAGAATATTCAGAATCTCCTCATGGGTTTGGTGGTTCGAAACAAAGTTCAGTTGCATTGCCAAAAGTTGATGATGAGTTTGCAGGTTCGATTGAAGTAAATAAAAACGGAATCGTTCATTTTAAAAATGATTATGAAAAAGCACTTGCTTATGCTAAAAAAGTTGGTAAACCTTTAATGGTTGATTTTACTGGACATGCATGCGCTAACTGTAGAAAAACAGAAGACTATGTTTGGCCTGATGCAGAAGTTACCAAACGATTAAACAATGATGTTGTTCTTGTTTCTCTTTATGTTGATGATAAGCGTGAATTAGATCCAAAAGATTATATGACAGTTTTTTGGTATGGTAAGGAAAGAGAAATTACTGATATCGGAGATAAATTTAAATACATGGAAGAAACAAAGTACAAGCAAAGTACTCAACCATTGTACATAATTTTAGATCATAACGAAAAGGAACTTTCTACACCACGTGGTTATAATTCAAGTATTGAAGATTACATTAAGTGGATGGATGAAGGAATTGCGAACTTTAAAAAAGCAAGCAAGTAATTTGTCAATTTTGGTGGGCGTCTATTTCTTCATTAATCGAGGCAAACAAGAAAATTAAAACGTAGCATACATTGGTATGTGAGGCTTTAATTTTTGAAGTTTAACGATGAGAAATGAAGGTTCACCGCTTATTCATTAATTCGGTTTGCACACGAATAGATTCTTCATGTAAAAGCAGACAGAATTTTTCCACGAAACCTCTGTCTAGTTTTTTTAAGTCACCCGAAGAAAGCCTACTTTCTAAAATTAGTTTCCATCGTTGCAATTGAAACACTGCAACTTTGTTTTCGAGTTTATATTCTCCAATTTTTTCAATGATATCGATACGTTTTTTTAGAAGTGACAAAAGTTCTTCATCTAGCTCATCAATAATATTTCTAAAATTATTTAATTGGTCGTTAAAGCTTACATTATCGGTGCTCTCTGTGCGATAAACTAAGCTCTCTAATAGCTCCAATAAAACTTGAGGCGTAATTTGTTGTTGGGCATCACTTAAAGCATGGTCATGGTCGATTTGAGATTCTATCATCACTCCCTGCATTCCAAGGTCTATACTTTTTTGTGCAATCTCTTTTATTAATGTGCGTTTACCTCCAATGTGACTAGGGTCGCAAATTATAGCCAAATCAGGATACAATGTTTTTAATTCAATTGGAATTTCCCACATTGGGTTGTTGCGGTAAATGGTTTTATTACCACTATGAAATCCGCGATGTATAGCTGCAATTTTATTTATTCCTGCTTGGTTAATTCGTTCTATTGCCCCAATCCATAATTGCAAATCAGGATTCACAGGGTTCTTAATCATGACTGGAACATCAACCCCTTTTAATACATCAGCAATTTCTTGAACTGAAAATGGATTTACAGTTGTGCGTGCGCCAATCCATAAAATATCTACTCCGTATTTTAAAGCAAGTTCTGTGTGCTCTCTATTTGCAACTTCAACAGTAGTTAATAGTCCGTATTGTTTTTTAACTTGTTGCAACCTTTTAAGTCCAATTTCTCCAACACCTTCAAACGAATTAGGGCGCGTGCGTGGTTTCCAAATACCTGCTCTAAATATGTTAACTTTATTGGTAGCTGTTAATTGCCCCGCTGTGCTTAATACCTGTTCTTCTGTTTCAGCTCCACACGGACCCGAAATGATAAGGTGATCCTTACCAGCAGGACTCCAATCGCAAAATGCTTTTAATTCAATAGATTTCTTCACAGTGCAAATTTACCTTTTTTAAGGTATTGTTGGCTTAATTTATATTAAGGTTATTTGTACTGTGAAAATGAACTCCAATATGCCTTTTGATTGCCCTCTAGCGCAATTGTTTGCTGAACTAAGCAAAAAGGATAAATGCTGCAAAAAACACAAGAAAGGTGACCGCTGCAAGAAGTGTCCAGGGAAGAAGTAGTTAGTGAGTTAGAGAAGTATTGAGATATTGAGTTTGAGAATTGAAGAGTTATTAATTTTTTAATTGAATACAATTCTATAAATAACTAATTCAATATCTTACCAACTCAATAATTCTATAATTCAACAATTCAATATCTCGTTAACTCAACAATTCACTAACTTTACAACAAATTACAAGAGCTATGAAAATTATCTTTATGGGTACGCCCGATTTTGCGGTTCCGTGTTTAGATATATTGGTTAAGAATGGTTATAATGTGGTAGGTGTTATAACTGTTCCTGATAAGCCTTCTGGGCGCGGACAACAAGTGCAACAATCTCTCGTGAAAAAATATGCAATAGAACACAACTTAAAAGTATTGCAACCTGAAAAATTAAAAGCACCTGAGTTTATAGAAGAATTAAAATCATTGAATGCAGATTTACAAATTGTAGTTGCATTTAGAATGTTACCTGAAGTAGTTTGGAATATGCCGCCATTGGGTACATATAATTTGCATGGTTCTTTATTGCCACAATACCGCGGGGCAGCTCCGTTAAACTGGGCAATCATAAATGGAGAAAAAGAAACTGGTGTTACAACTTTTAAATTGATACACGAAATAGATGCAGGTAATACATTGTATAACGCTAAAGTTGCAATAGGGGATGATACAAGTGTTGGCGACTTACATGATGAGTTGATGAATGTAGGCGCAGAACTAATGCTTAAAACTGTAAAGGCAATCGAAAGTGGTAACTATGAATTAAAAGAACAAACAATAATTCCTTCTGAAATAAAACACGCTCCAAAATTATTTAAAGAGAACTGCAAAATAGATTGGAATAAAAACATTGATGAAGTTCACAACCATGTTCGTGGTTTAAGTCCATACCCCGCTGCTTGGACGGAGGGTAAAGATGATAAAGGAAATACACTTAGTTTTAAATTATTCAAAACGCACAAAGAGGCCGCTGCACATAACATACAAGCTGGCACTATAATTACTGATAATAAAACATATTTAAAAGTGGCTTGTAGCAATGGTTATGTATATATAGATGAGCTGCAACTAGCGGGTAAGAAGCGGTTGAAGACAGAAGAATTACTGCGTGGTTTTAATTTTAATTCAGAATTTAGTTTTGAGTAAAGTCTGTATCGGCTTTTAATAGCGCCTTTTTCGCATGATAAAAATCAGGATTCCATTATAGGGCAAGGTGTAGCCTTTTGATGGTCTGTAAGCACCTAAATAAGCCTATTTCGGCCATAGTTATTAACAAAACGCTATTTTTTCAACAATTTCAGCGTTTTTTTTAATTAAACACTTGTGTAATTCAGAACTCGTATTACTTTTGTTAGTGTTCAAAGTAACTATTGTTAAACTTAAAAACCAAAATCAAAATGAACAAAGGTGAATTAATTGATGCTATCGCAGCACACTCAAAGCTTACAAAAGCAGATTCAGGAAGAGCATTAGATGCTACAATCGAGACTATCGAAAAAGCTCTTAAAAAAGGTGACCGTGTTGCTTTAGTAGGATTCGGATCATTTACAGTAACTAAGCGTGCTGCACGTATTGGTCGTAACCCTCAAACTGGAAAAGAAATTAAAATTCCAGCTAAAAAGGTTGTGAAATTCAAAGCAGGTACTGACTTAGCTAAGAAAGTAAAGTAATCTACTTTAAATGATAAAAAAACCGCTGCTCTTGAGTAGCGGTTTTTTTTATGAATATACATCGTATGCTTAATAATTTTCGAATCATTGTTTTTGTTTTAATACCGTTCTTCTCATATTCTCAAGATAAGCTGAGAATAGTTAGAATAGATACTTTATATTTTGATACTTTGAAAATGAAGTTGTTTGAAAATGTCTTGCCTATTGCAGATAGTTACAAAGTACTGAAGTCGGCACAGTTACGTTGTAAAGTAGGGTTAAAAGAGTATGATGTAAAAATTAACAGTATTAATCAAGAAGAGTGGTTTTATAAAATTTATTGCAAGAGGAAAAAGAAGATTGTTATATATCTTGATGACATTATTAAGAAAGATGCCATAACAAAAAATGATACAAAGTGTATTCCAATGAAAATAACAATCAGAAAGAAAAAGAATTATCGATGGTATATTGGTGGGCATTTTTCTATGTGGGTGCCGTTTGCAAGTTATAGAAAATATAAAATTGAGATTGATTATAATAAATAAGTAAATCTTACTTTTGCCCCGATGCAATTTGTCAAATATAAACTTCCAGCAATAATTTGGTTTTTAGTTATACTTGCTTTATGCAGTATGCCA
>CANJJP010000233.1 GCA_947474485.1 Bacteroidota bacterium
ATCGGTTTCAATATAATCGGCATTCATTTCAATGGCCTTTTCAAAAGCTGCTAAGGTATTTTCGGGTTCGTATGCACTTGCCCCGCGGTGAGCAATTACTAATGTTTGAGAAAT
Organism: Bacteroidota bacterium; assembly: GCA_947474485.1. GTDB lineage: Bacteria > Bacteroidota > Bacteroidia > B-17B0 > Aurantibacillaceae > JADJDM01. Next base: position 115 of record CANJJP010000233.1, read on the forward strand.
AGCATTTCCGAATACAAACAATAGATAAAAAGAAATAATAATACGGAGGCCATTAATCATTTCACGAAAATAAATAATTATTAACTTGCAGAAGAATAAAAAACTATGCAAAATACAATTGAAGCCGCTTGGCAAAACCGCGAATTACTTAACGAATCGAAAACGCAGGAAACAATTAATGCTGTTATTGAACAATTAGACAAAGGCAGCCTGCGCGTTGCAGAGCCCTTAGCTGATGGCTCGTGGAAGGTGAATGATTGGGTTAAGAAAGCTGTAATCATGTATTTCCCTATTCGTAAAATGGAAACGATGGAACTTCCTCCTTTTGAGTTTTACGATAAAATGGCCTTGAAACAAAATTATGAAGCGCTTGGCGTGCGAGTTGTTCCAGGTGCGATTGCTCGTTACGGAGCCTATATAGCTAAAGGTGTTATTATGATGCCTGGCTTTGTAAACATTGGAGCATACGTAGATAGCGGAACAATGGTAGATACCTGGGCAACAGTTGGTAGTTGTGCCCAAATTGGAAAGAATGTTCATTTAAGCGGCGGTGTTGGTATTGGTGGTGTTTTAGAACCAGTGCAAGCAGCTCCAGTTATTATAGAAGACAATTGTTTTATTGGTTCACGCTGCATTGTTGTAGAAGGTGTGCATGTTGGCAAAGAAGCTGTGTTAGGCGCAAATGTAGTATTAACACAATCAACTAAAATAATTGATGTTACACGAAAAGAACCAATTGAAATGAAAGGTATTGTACCCGAAAGAAGCGTGGTAATTCCAGGTTCTTACACTAAACGATTTCCGGCAGGAGAATTTCAAGTGCCTTGCGCATTAATTATTGGAAAAAGAAAAGAAAGCACCGATTTAAAAACATCATTAAACGATGCTTTAAGAGAAAACAATGTAGCCGTTTAATTTTGGCTTAATTTTTACAGTAGAGAAAACGAAAATTTAAAACATGAAAGCACTTACTAACATCTTAGCTTTATCTTTTCTCCTATTTGTGTGTAATAATACCTTTTCTCAAAAAACACTAGACAAAGTTGTAAATGAAACCTGCGACTGTATGAAAAAGACTCCAGTAAAAGATAATATAAATGGAGATGAGTTTAAAGTAATGATTGGGACTTGCTTAACTACTCCTTTAGGAGACAATTACGAAAAGCTTTGTAAAGAACGAAAAATAGTGAATGATGGTTCAACTGAGTCATACCAACAACTAGATCAAAAAATTGCCTCTAAACTTTTATCAGATTGTCCGAAATGCATGAAGCTATCTATGAAAGTTGAAGACAATAAAACAAAACAAAAATACGTTGACGGAACAATTAATGCAGAAGAAGTATGGAAAATAGGGACTGCAATTGGAATAGTTAAATCAATTAATAAAAAAGACTTTTACCTAATTAGCACTACTAATACGGCTGGCTCAAAAGAATCATTTATTTGGTTGCGTTATTTTACTGGTAGTTCAAATTTTGAGAATAATCCTACTGCTCAAGTTGGCAAAAACATTACCATTACTTATCGCGAAATAAAATTGTATTCGCCTGCTGAAAATGATTATATTACATATAACTAAATTATTGAAATTAAATTCAACGACAAATTAATTTGAAGAAGTTTCTAGTAATACAAACTGCATTTATTGGTGATGCCATTTTAGCTTCTGCTATTTTAGAAAAGTTGCACGTATATTACCCAGAAGCTAAAATTGATTTATTAGTTAGAAAAGGAAACGAATCGCTTTATGCAAATCATCCTTATTTAAATGAATGCATTGTTTGGAACAAACAAGAAGGCAAATACAATAGTTTATTTAATTTATTAAAGAAAATAAAACAAAACAAATACGATGTAGTTGTAAATCTGCACCGCTTTTCTAGTTCGGGTTATTTAACAGCCTTTTCAAAAGCAAAACAGACAATTGGTTTCGATAAAAATCCACTTTCCTTTTTATTCAATAAAAAAGTAAAGCATGATATTGGAAACGGAATACACGAAGTAGAACGTAACCAAGAATTAATCGCCACTTTAACCGACAAACAATTTGCAAAACCAAAACTTTATCCTTCGGCTGCTAACTTTAGTAAAGTAGAGGAATATAAAAAATGTAAATACGTTTGCATGGCGCCTTCTTCGGTTTGGTTTACTAAACAATTACCCATTCATAAATGGGTAGAGTTGTGCAATAAACAAGTTAATGATACTACCATTTATTTATTAGGTGCTGCAGGTGATTCACAAATTTGCGAAGACATAAAAAACAAATCAAGCAATAAGAACATTGTAAACCTTGCGGGTAAATTAAACTTGCTTGATTCATGTGCTTTATTAAAAGATGCGGAAATGAATTATGTAAATGATTCAGGGCCCTTACACCTTGCCACTGCGATGAATGCTCCTACAACAGCCTTCTTTTGCTCAACCGTTCCTGCGTTTGGCTTTACGCCATTATCAGACAACTCAAAAGTAATTGAAATAAAAGAAAAATTAGATTGTCGCCCTTGTGGTCTTCATGGCCATAAGGCTTGCCCTAAAGGGCATTTTAAATGCGGAAATAATATTGAGTTTAATTAAGACTCTATTGCTCCGGCATAATACTGAGCATAAAAAACGTAAAACTTGTTTATCGTAACTTATTTTAATTTTTCATAAAACTCTTTCAAAAACACTAAGCCTCTTTCTCTTTCATTCGGTATCTCCCCATCCAAAATTGCCTCGCGTAGAGCGTTTTTTAAATCGCCTACTTTTTTGCAAGGTTGCAAATTAAATAGTTCCATTATTTCTTCTCCGCTTACTGGTGGTTGCCAATTGCGCAGTTTATCTTTTTCTTCTAGCTCTTTTAATTTCTCCCTAACAATTTCAAAGTTTTGTAAGTAACGTTTTACTTTGTTCGGATTTTTAGTTGTAATGTCAGCTTCGCACAAGGTCATTAAATCGTCAATATCTTCACCCGCTTCAAACAAAACCCTTCGCACTGCACTATCGGATATTTCAGTTTTTGCTAAAACAATTGGGCGCAAATGAAGTAATACTAATTTTTGTACATACCTCATTTTTTCGTTCAAAGGAAGTTTTAAATTCGCAAAAATTTTAGGAACCATGCGCGCACCTTTATCTTCATGACCATGAAAGGTCCAGCCATGCTCGGGTTCAAAACGTTTGGTTGCAGGCTTTGCGATGTCGTGCAAAATTGCAGCCCACCTCAACCATAAATCATTGCTATTACGAGCTGCATTATCAAGCACTTCCAGCGTGTGATAAAAATTATCCTTATGCGATTTCCCATTAATGGTTTCAACACCTTGCAACTTAATCATTTCTGGAAAAATAAGATGCAACAAACCAGTATCAAACAACAACTTAAAACCAACAGATGGAACAGGAGATAAAATAATTTTATTTAACTCATCCGTAATACGCTCCTTCGAAACAATATCAATACGTTGTTTGTTTTCTGAAATGGCTTCCAATGATTTTTCTTCTATCTTAAAACCTAACTGACTAGAAAAACGAATGGCGCGCATCATACGCAAAGGATCATCGCTGTATGTTATATCAGGTGCTAAAGGAGTGCGAATGATTTTATTTTCTAGATCAGCTTTACCATTAAATGGGTCGAGTAATTTTCCGTACTCATTTTTATTTAAACCAATGGCAAATGCATTAATGGTAAAATCTCTTCTATTTTGATCATCCTCTAAAGTGCCATCTTCCACAATTGGTTTACGCGAATCACGATTATATGATTCTCGACGAGCGCCAACAAACTCAATTTCTAAATCATTTATTTTTACTTGTGCTGTCCCAAAATTTTTAAATACCGAAAGATGTGCCTCGTCTCCTAATTTTTGATGCACCAACTTTGCAAGTTCAATTCCCTTACCAATGGTAACCACATCAATATCTTTACTTTCTCTTTCTAAAAAAATATCACGCACAAAACCACCAATAACATAAGCTTGCACTCCAAGCTCATCGGCACAACTGGCAATTAATTTAAATACAGGATTTTTTAAGTAGGCTTGCACGGCGCAAAGTTAGGCTTATTTACGAAATGGGATTGTGAATTGGAGGATTTATTTAGGGTTTGTAAATAATTATTCAATCCAAATAAATTTTATTATTAAACACATAAAACA
>CANJJP010000234.1 GCA_947474485.1 Bacteroidota bacterium
ATTGCTTCAGGATCGTGCGTAGAAATAGTTGCACCTGCATTTAACAACTCATCTATTATATACAAAGCAGGTGCTTCACGAATATCGTCGGTATCAGGTTTAAATGCTAATCCCCAAACTGCAAAGTGCTTTCCTTTTAAATCGTTATTAAAGTAATTAGTGATTTTGGGAATGATGATTGTTTTCTGTTTCTCATTTACTTCCATTACAGAAGTTAAAATTTTAAAATCATAATCCACTTCCGTTGCAGATTTAGCTAATGCCTGCACATCCTTAGGAAAGCAGCTTCCTCCGTAACCAATTCCTGGGAATAAGAAACGTTTGCCAATACGATCATCGCTTCCTATACCAATACGAACCATGTCAACATCTGCTCCAACTTTTTCGCACATGTTTGCCATCTCATTCATAAAAGTAATTTTTGTTGCAAGGAATGCGTTAGCTGCATATTTAGTAAGCTCTGCTGATTTCTCATCCATAAAAATAATTGGATTACCAGAGCGAACATAAGGCTTATATAATTCTTCCATTAATTGCTTTGCACGTGCAGAGCGAGTTCCAACAACAACACGGTCAGGTTTTAAGAAATCATCTACTGCATAACCTTCACGTAAAAATTCTGGATTTGAAACAACATCAAATTCACCTTTAAAGTTTTTTGCTACAGCAGCATGCACTTTTTCAGCAGTTCCAACGGGTACGGTACTTTTATCAACAAGAACTTTGTAGTCTTTCATTAGTTTTCCTAAATCATCGGCTACACCTAAAATATAACTTAGATCAGCGCTACCATCTTCTCCCGGAGGTGTTGGTAATGCTAGGAAAATGATTGATGCTTTTTCAATTGCTTCGGCTAAATTAGTTGTAAACTTTAATCTACCCGCTTTAATGTTTCTGTGAAAAAGAACATCTAAATGAGGTTCGTAAATTGGCACTTCGCCGTTACGCATTTTATTTACTTTTTCTTCGTTAATGTCAACGCAAATTACTGTGTTTCCTGTTTCTGCTAAACAAGTTCCAGTAACCAAACCTACGTATCCTGTTCCTACTACTGCTATATTCATAAAATATTTTAAATTTCTAGTTTAAGATTTGTTTAAAAACTCAAGCACATTATCTGTAATGTAGTTCAATGTTTCTTGGTCTAATTCGGTATGCATTGGTAATGATATTACAGATGCGCATAATTTTTCCGTTACAGGAAAGTCACCAGCTTTGTATCTATCGCTTTTGTATGCATTTTGCATGTGCAAAGGAATTGGATAGTAAATCATACTTGGAATACCTCTCTCTTGCAAAAATTCACGTAATTTATTTCTGTCAACTCCAACTAACTGCAAAGTATATTGATGAAATACATGTGTTGAATTTTTTACTCTAACAGGTATTTTCACTTTTGGATTTGTTCCAAGTTTTGAATCATAGTGAGCTGCTGCTTTAATTCTTGCAGTTGTATAATTATCTAATTGTTTTAGTTTTACTTTTAAAACCGCAGCTTGTATGGTATCTAATCTTGAATTAACACCTAACACATCATGCACATATTGCACAGATTGCCCGTGATGAGCAATCATTTTTAGTTTTTTCGCTAGTTCATCATCATTGGTGTAAATTGCCCCGCCATCACCATAACAACCTAGGTTTTTGCTTGGGAAAAAGGATGTACAGCCAATATTACCAATAGTACCTGCTTTTCTTTTAATTCCGTCAGCCATTGTGTAATCTGCGCCAATTGCTTGAGCAACGTCTTCAATCACATAAAGATTATGTTTTTTTGACAGCTCCATTATAGCTTCCATTTCTGCACACTGCCCGTATAAATGAATAGGCACAATAGCTTTGGTTTTTGGGGTAATTGCTTTTTCGATAGCAGCAACATCAATAGTAAAAGTATCAGGATACACATCAACTAAAACAGGTGTTAATCCCAATATACCAATAACTTCTGCAGTTGCTACATAAGTAAAGTTGGCTGTAATAACTTCATCGCCTGGTTTTAGGTCGAGTGCCATCATTGCAATTTGTAAGGCATCCGTACCATTTGCACAAGGTATAACGTGCTTTACGTTCAAGTATTTTTCAAGGTCAGCTTGGAATTCTTTAACGGCAGGGCCATTAATAAAAGCTGTATTCTCAATTACTTCTTTAATACCTTTGTCAACTTCTTCCTTAATTTTAATGTATTGACCTTTAAGGTCAACCATTTGTATTTTTTTAGTTAGTTTGTCCATTATTTTAAAGAGATGCGAATATACCAAATAATAGGAATTTGTTGCGAAATAGGGGCGAAAATGAATCTAAAAAAGCCTAAAAAAGGTAGAATTTCATCAAATCAAAGTGTTAATTTCTTAATTAGTTGTATTTGAGATGAAAAATGCTATTTGTTTAAAATAAATTTTATATTATGTTTGCACTAACCCTATTTAAATTATGAAGGCAATAATAGTAGATGATGAATTACATGGAAGAGAAAATCTTAGGATTCTAATAGAAAAAAATTGTAAGGAAATTGAAATCGTTGGGCTAGCCTCTAATGCTTTTGAGGCAAATAAATTGATTGAACTTTATCATCCTGATGTAGTTTTTTTGGATGTTGTTATGGGGTTAATTGATGGTATTACCTATTTAAAAAGTATAAAGGAGAAAAAAGCTCAGGTAGTAATTGTTTCTGCCCATCGTGAATACGCATTGGAAGCAATGGAAAATGGAGCTTTTGGATATTTACTTAAGCCAGTAATGACCAAAACTTTGCAAGAGCAAGTGGAAGCCTTAAAAGTGTTTTTTGCTTCTTCTAAAAATGTAAAAGAAGAGCCGAAGCCTAAGGTTGAAGAGGTTGGGAACTTAAGTGCAAATCGTATTGCAATTACACATTCAAATGGGTACGTTATTGTTGGTTTAAATGAAATAGTGCGCTTCGAAGCTCAAGGGAATTACACGAAAATTCATTTAGCAAATGGCACAGAACTTCTTAGTTCTAAAACATTGAAAAAATTTAATGATCAAATACGTTCGGATGAATTTTTTAGAATTCATAAAACACATTTTGTAAACGTATCATTTATAAAGGAAGTAAAAAATGAAGGGAACGGATATGTTGTGTTAAAGGATGCTACAGAACTTCCAATTGCTGTATTAAAGCGACCTTTGTTTAATAAATTCATGAAGCAAAAAAGAACTTGATAAAAATCTCTTTCATACTTGTTTTGCTTTGCTTGGCGAAACTTTTTTTTGCCCAAACAGCTTATAACATTAGTAATTATACATCAAGAAACGGATTGTCAAATTCTTCTGTTACTAATGTGTGTATGGATAGTTCTGGTTTTTTATGGATTTCTACCGAATTAGGTTTGAATAAATTTGATGGTAAAAAATTTCGAAAATACACGAGTTACAATTCAGCCATTACTGATAATCAAATTACAAACGTTGTACCTACAAGCAATAATATATTGTTTGTTACAACTGGAACTTCTGGTTTTTTCCTTTTTGATGGTAAAGAAAATAAAGCTCAAAAAAGCTCAGTTAATTTTTCTGCACATGTGTTTAAAGTAAATAAGCTAATCGAAAGAAAAGGTATTGTTTATATTTTAAATAGTAATTCGAACAAAATAAAAATGTTTGATTTAAAAAAGGGATTGATTGCTGATTCTATAGTTGTTTTAGGTTCTTTTATTAATGATTTTGATATCGCAGATAATGGAGAAGTAATTATTGCAACCGAGAATGGATTAAAAATATACAAAGATAAAATTGTAAGTAATTGTGAAAACACCCCTTATTTTAGAGCGTCAATAGGTAGTGTTGTCGCAAAAAAAAATCAAGTGTTTTTCTCGCTGAAAGGAAAAATAATTCAGTATGATAGAGTTAAACGATTAGTAGTTGATTCTATTAGTTATGATAGCACACTCTCTTTTGTAAATAAAATGTTTGTCGATAAAAGAAATAATTTATGGTTTGCAACAAATTATCCTTCAGTTTTATTTTGTTATGAAAATCAAACCAAACAGCTCCGGAATTTCGAGTCCTTTCATTCATTTGCTGATAATTCTATTACAAGTATTACGGAGGATATTGAGAATAATATTTGGATAGGAACTTACAATAAAGGCTTGTACAAAATTGCTCAATCTGTTTTTGTTTCCAAATATATTTTAGAAAAGGAAAACCTTAACTATATTGATGTTGATGATAAGGGTAATTATTATTTTGGTACAAGGAATGGTTTGGAAATATATTATAAAGATTCAAG
>CANJJP010000235.1 GCA_947474485.1 Bacteroidota bacterium
AACGCAGATAAGTGGGAAAAGATCGAAAGCGGAATGGCTAATGGCAGCATTACCAACCCTAGAGAGATCTCTGAAATTTATATTGAGTTAACTAATGACCTTTCTTATGCACGCACCTATTATCCTCAATCGCAAACAACCGCTTACCTAAATGCTTTGGCGGCACGTATTCATCAAACTATTTATAAAAACAAAAAAGAAGAGCGGGGCAGATTTAAACGCTTTTGGGCAAGGGAAGTTCCTATGCTATTTGGGAAATACCACAAACAATTATTTATCTCCTTTTTAGTTTTTGCAGTATCTGTTGTTATTGGTTTTGTATCACAACTGTATAATGATGATTTTGTGCGTTTAATTATTGGTGACGATTATGTAAACCAAACTTTGGAGCGAATTAAAAATGGTAATCCATTAGGTATTTATGGCGAATCATCCGAAGGTTCCATGTTTATTATGATTACCATTAACAATATTAAAGTTTCGTTTTTTGCATTTATTCTCGGCATGTTGTTTTCTTTAGGGACAGCATTTTTACTTTTTAGAAATGGTATTATGCTCGGTGCTTTCCAAGCCATGTTTTATAATCACTCATTATTTATTAAATCTGTTTTAGTTGTTTACATACATGGCACTCTAGAAATTTCAGCTATCATTATCGCAGGCTGCGCAGGTTTTGTACTAGGAAATAGTTTTATGTTTCCAGGAACTTACACGAGGATGCAATCATTTAAACGCGGGGCAATCGATAGTTTAAAAATTACAGTTGCTTTAATTCCTATTTTTATAACTGCAGGTTTTTTAGAAAGTTTTGTAACCCGTTACACCAACATGCCACTTTGGTTAAGTTTATTAATTATTTTGAGTTCATTAAGCTTCATCATTTGGTACTTTATAATTTTACCCATAACAATAACTAAAAAAAATAAATATGTATCCTCCACTACCCTCTCGTAAAGTAGATTTTAAACAACAAAGAGATTTTTCGGCCATCTTCTCTGCTGCATTTAAGTTTCTTAAATTCAATTTTAAGAACATGACACTAGCCGTATTGGCATTGCCAGGGCCACTTTTAATGATTGCTGGTGGATTAAATGGTTATATGCAAGCTGCAGGAACTGATTTCAATTCCATGCTTGGTATGAATGCCATACAAGATCCGATGCAAATAGTTTCTGAAATTATTTCCGTAATGATTCCTTTTATAATTGTTGCAATGCTTGCAGGCATTGTATATTCTGCAGTAATTAGCAGATACCTAATTTTATCGCAACAAAAACAAGAAGGTGAAGAGGTAACGGTTGCAGAATTAATACGCTTTTTACCAAAAGATACCTGGAGATTATTTTACAATTATTTACTATTAGGCTTAGTAAGTATTCTAGTTATACTTGGAATTGTTTTAATAGCATTTATACCAATTTTAGGCGCAATTGTTATTGTAGTTGGTTTATTACTTATATGGCCAAACCTTTCCTACGCATTAAGAAACGCTAGCTATTTAGTTTTAAAAGATGAAATATCAATTTTATCTGCGATTAAAAAAACTTTTAGGTACATGCGCGGACACTGGTGGTCAACTTGGGGAATTGTTTTTTGTGCATCCATGATTATTGGTTTAGCAAGTTTGGTTTTCACCATGCCACAAGCAGTTTACAACATGATGAATACTTTCTCAAGAATGAGAGCAGACAGTGGAGATGATGATAATTCTATTACCTTAATTGTACTTGCTATTATTGCAATGGTTGGTCAATATACTTTAATGCCATTATTTAATGTGTTTTGCGCACTTATTTATCATAGCCATGAAGAGGAAGAAGAAGGAACAGCTTTAAAATCAAAAATTGATGAGATTGGTTTAAACAGCTAGTTGAAAAAAATTTCTTATATACTTTTTCTCATTTTATCCTTTGTGTTTTGCACAAGAATTTTTGCTGCGCCTAAAATTGTAGCCAAGGATTCTATTGCTCCAACTAAATTAAATATAGATTCTTCTATCGAAAAAAAAATATTTTCGGATGAAGCGTATCAATACAAAGATGTAAAAGCACAAGAAGAAAAAGAATCGTTTTTAACTTGGTTATTAAAAAAACTATTTGGCAATGCTAGTCCCGAAAGTGTTGAAACCTTTTGGTTTATAATCGAAATCATTTTAGTTGCGCTTTTTATCGCGGGTTTAGTTTGGTTAATACTAAAAATGAATGGCGGCAAATTATTTAAAGGGGAAAGTGCTAAAACATCGATTTTTACAGATATCACAGAAGAGATAAGCGCAATAGACATTGATAAATTAATTAATGAAGCGTTTAGTAAAGGTGATTTTAAAACTGCTTTTCGCTACTGTTATTTAAGAAGCTTACAATTAATGAACGATAAAAAACTCATTGATTGGAAACCATTTAAAACCAACTACGATTACTATTCCGAATTTAAATCCGACAGAACAAAGCCGCAGTTTAAACAACTTTACTTAGGTTTCGAATACATGTGGTATGGTGATAGACACATTACTAAGGAAGTTTTTGAAGAATACAAAAAAGAGTTTGATAAATTTAACCAACAACTAGGTGCTTAAGAAAAACTGGAAATATTTTATTCCTTTACTACTGGTGTTTGTAGGTATTGTTTACTTGCAAATATCGGCGCCCAAACCTATTAATTGGTCTAAAACCTTTTTACAAAAAGATAAAATTCCATTTGGAAGCAAAGCGCTATACGATGTGTTAGTAAAATCAGCTTTTAAAGACAGAATTACAACAAACAAAAAAAATATTTACCAAGCTAATGAAGAAGATTTATTTAAGGAGGGGGGAACATCTTTATTTTTCTTAAATGATGAATTTCGGTTTGATGAATTAGAAACTAAATTATTACTCAAACATGTAACTAAGGGTAATAAAATATTTCTTGGCTTCCATAGTCTTAAAGGATTACTTGAAGACACTTTAAACATAGGAACGAATGTAGAATTCGGTTATTTTATTCCAAATGGCAAAGAGCCCGCATTTGAATTGTATTACCATAAAAATTTAAAAGATCAAAAGAAATATATTTATCCTTCAGGAATTACACCTAATTATTTTACATCATTTGACACAAGTATAACTAAAGTAATTGCAAGTGATAAAAACGACAATCCAGTATTTATTTGTACTAAACTTGGAAAGGGCGAAATATACTTATTAAGTACTCCCGAAGTATTAACTAATTACAGCATTGCCAATAAGCCAAGCAAAGAATTTGCCTACACTTGTTTGTCGTACTTAACTACTTCAAAATTAATTTGGGACGAGCATTACAAAACACATTTAACTAAAGTTGATTCTGAATTGCAATTCATTTTTAAAAACGATTCTCTTTACTCAGCTTATTTAATAACCGTTTTAGGAACACTGCTATTTATGGTTTTTAATCTGAGAAGAAAACAAAGAGCTATTCCAATTGTTGCCCCGCCTTCTAATTCGAGCATTGAATTTGTTGAAGTAATTGGCAATGTTTATTTCAATGCGAAAAATCATAAAATTATTGCAGAAGAAAAAATTAATTCCTTTTTAGAAACCATTCGAGTTAAATTTCAGGTAAACACCAGTTTGTTTGATGATGTTTTATTTACAAGGGTTTCAAAATTATCAGGAATACATTTAGATGAAATAAAAGAATTGTTTAACTTCATTGACCAAATACAATTTAGTAAAAGCATAACTGAACAAACTTTGATAGACCTAAATACACGATTAGAAAAGTTTCACGAACAAAACATACGATAATGGAAAATACATTTGTTTCACGCGTTGATTTAAACAACATAAGTAACGCAGCAGAAAAAATTAAAAAAGAAATTGGCAAATACGTAATTGGTCAAACACAAATGACCGAGTTATTATTAATTGCATTGCTTGCTGATGGGCACGTTTTATTAGAAGGTGTTCCGGGTGTTGCAAAAACATTAACTGCAAAGTTGTTGGCGCAAACCATTCATGCAGATTTTAAACGTATACAGTTTACGCCCGATTTAATGCCTTCAGATATTGTTGGTACTGCAATCTTCAACAACAAAACAAACGAGTTCGAATTTAGAAAAGGACCTTTATTTAGTAATGTTGTGTTAGCTGATGAAATTAATCGTGCACCAGCAAAAACACAAGCTGCATTATTTGAGGCAATGGAGGAAAGACAAATTACCAGTGATGGCACAACCTATAAATTGCCACCTCCATTTATTGTACTCGCA
>CANJJP010000236.1 GCA_947474485.1 Bacteroidota bacterium
ATAGCTAAGGCTTCGTCGCCGTGCAGAGCGCGCAAGATGAAGCCTATGTTGCACGGAACCATTCTACAGTAATGTTAAAACTATGGGGATTGCGTTTGTATTTTGGTAACGCATTTTTTTAGTAGCGATTGCAATTAGTGATTTGCAATTTATTTTATAATCATCGCTTATTTTGTTTTATCGTAATGCAATTTATTTAATATTTTTTGTTTCTTTTTTTTGTTATTGGCAATGTAAATCTACTTTGAGATTCTCACGAAATCCATCACACAATTATGTTCATACTTTTTATGTGGTTTAATTGAAACTCCGATGTGAGTGTAATCTGCATCTAAAATGTTTTTTCTGTGTCCTAAACTAGGAACGCCTTCATCAATCATTAAACTCATTATAATATCAAGTGCTTTATCATGGCCGTAATCACAATTTTCGCCAGCGAAACCATAGGGTTTTAAACGTTTACTCATTCCATCATGCCCTGTTTTTCCTGATTTTCCCATTTTTTCAGCATGCGATAAAGCTGATTTCATGCAAATATCTTCGGGTAATAGAGCTGCGCAAGGTTTAGCTTTTTTTAAATCGTTTAGTAAACTTTTGGTGTAATTATTTACTTCCTTTTTGTTTTTCTTGAAATAAGGTGCTAAATATTCATCTCCAATTTTCGCGGGATGCATTCTGAATAAGTTGGTAATTTGTATCACCTCTTTTTCTTCCTTGCTTAACTTACCATAATTTTCAGCAGTATTTGCAGCTTTTAATTGCTCCTTGGTAAAATATGAAAACAAATCTTTCGATTCAATTTTTTTGAAACTACTAAAGTTGGTAATTATTAGTAATGCAATTAAAAATTTACTTATTCGCATATTGCTTAACATCTTTATCTGTTATGGTTTTATCACAAAGTATAATGAGTCGTTCAATAACATTTCTAAATTCTCGTATGTTACCTGTCCAGTTAATTCCTTGTAAAGCTTTGATTGCTTCTTTTGTCAATGCTTTTTTAGGCATTCCGTAATCAGTGCAAATTTGATTTACAAAATGCTCTGCTAGCATGGGTATATCATCAACTCTATCGTTTAACGATGGAACGTGCATTAAAATTACACTTAAACGATGGAATAAATCTTCTCTAAAATTGCCTGCAGCAATTTCTTTTTGTAAATCTTTGTTGGTTGCAGCTACAATTCTAACGTTTACTTTTATTTCTTTATCGCCACCAACACGCGTAATCTTGCTTTCTTGTAAAGCACGTAAAACTTTAGCTTGAGCAGATAAACTCATGTCGCCAATTTCATCCATAAATAAAGTACCGCCTTCTGCTAATTCAAATTTTCCTTTGCGTGTTGCAACTGCGGATGTAAATGCACCTTTCTCGTGCCCGAATAATTCGCTTTCAATTAATTCAGAAGGTATAGCTGCGCAGTTTACTTCAATCATTGGTCCTGCAGCACGCTGGCTACTTTCGTGGATTCTACGTGCAACTAATTCTTTGCCGCTTCCATTGCTTCCTGTAATTAATACTCGGGCTTCTGTAGGAGCAACTTTGTCAATCATTTCTTTGATTGCAATAATTGGTTTCGATTCACCAATCATTTCATACGACTTGCTTATTTTTTTCTTTAACGTTTTAGTTTCGGTTACAAGTCCTGTTCTTTCTATAGCATTTCTAACAGTAACCAACAAACGATTTAAGTCAATTGGTTTGGCAAGAAAATCATAGGCGCCTTTTTTAACAGCTTCTACAGCAGTTTCAATATTGCCGTGTCCACTCATCATAACAATGGGCGAATCTATGTTTTGTTCATTTAATTTGTTAAGCAACTCCATGCCATCTAATTTTGGCATCTTAATATCGCATAATATTAAGTCAAAGTTTTCTGCAGATGCCATTGTTAGGCCTTGACTTCCATCTTCAGCCTCTTCAACTTTATATTTTTCAAATTCTAATATTTCGCGTAATGATTTGCGAATGCTTTTTTCGTCGTCGATTAATAATATTTTTGCCATAATTCAAAGATACGAAATGATTAGGAATGAAGAAATTGATTACTAATAAATACGAATATACGAATGAGAATTACTAATAAATACGAATATACTAATCAGTGTGTGCTAAAATCCATTCGTACAAATTCGTATTCATTCGTATATTCGTAAAAGATTCGTAATCCTAATAATCCTTATTCTATCCACAATTTGCCAGTTCTAAAAACAGTTCCCTTAAATAACGCTACTATTGTGTGATGTTGATTTGTAACTGTAACCTCATAAACTCCTATTTTATTGCTTAAACTAAGTTCTTTTGCAACAGCAGTTAGCACATCGTTTTCTTGTACTGATTTAGTGTGAGAAATGGAAGTTTCGATTGAAACACATTGTATATTATGGCTGTTAGATGCGAATGCCAAGGCGCTATCTGCTAATGAATAGGTGATTCCTCCATGAGCAATTTCAAAACCATTCAGCATTTCTTTTCTAACTATCATTTTTAAAATGCACGTTCCAGGCTCAATCGAAATAAGTTCAATTCCTAACCACTGACTTAAAGCATCATTGGCAAGCATTTTTTCTCGGATAATAATTTCGTGTTTGTTCATATTAGTTAGTTGTGCAGTTACAAAGTACTTCTTTTGTTGGAATTACTTTTTGATAGTCTGATAAAGTTCGTTCTTTCATGTAGATAATACTAAGAGAATCTATTTTTTCTGAATGTGTCTCATTCCATTGCCTTAAAGCATATTTACAAAAGTACGGACGAATGAATTCATATTCGACCATTAAGAAATTTTCTTCGTATTTACGCCATCTATCACCTTTAATATATTTCATTACGTCCTCAGGTTTTTCTAAAGAAGTTTCTTTTCCTTCTTTGTAAATATCTATGTGTTTATTTTGAATTGTATGCGCATCTAACACGTACCAGCCATCATCTTTTAAAACACTGGGAGCAAACATTCCCCAATCTTGATGTAAGCCAAGAGAGTAGTTGAGGGTCTTAAATGGCGAACTAACTGTTAATCCCGAACCTTTGATGTTACCAATGTTCCAAATCAAAGAAAGGCAAATTAAAAAGATTAAACTAAAAGTTAATAATGTTTGTGTGTAGAAATTAGAAAATGAGATTTTCAGTTTATCTCCCAACTTTCTTGTTCCGCTAAATGCAGGAAGTATTTTGTTTAGATATGTTAATAGATTTATTTTTTTTAATACTTGAGGGAATCGTTTGACTTTCCAATCAATTAACTCACTTGGGAACAATCCAATGAGTGTTGAAATGCCTATTAAAAAAAACAAACCAACTAATAAGGTTGAACCAATTCCAATATTAAGTAGAATTAGTGAAATAATTCCAACACTTCTAAAATATTTCTTTTTAAATGGAATGAAGAATAGGAGCGGGGCAATAATTTCTAAATAAAATACACTTAATGTTATGTATTTCATTAGTGTTGGATAATTATATAATACCTTTCCTAGAGGTAAAGCCATTTGGTCGAGTGATAAAGCATAGTACAATGCGCTGCCTTCTGTTCTCCATTCATCAGAGGTTTTAAGTAGTGCAGAGAAAAAGTATACGGAAAATAACAGTAGCATTAATCCAATACTTGCTGCACTAAAAATTTTCTTTTCATCTATTTTATTGCTCTGTAATTTATCAACGGAGTAATGATTGCTTAATGGTAAAAATAAACACCAAAATAAACTTATCCTTAACAACTCGTCTCCACCCTGCAATATATAAGGATTTCGTACGTGAATGGAAATAATTAATATACATAAAATGAATGTTGCAAAGCGCGTGAAGTAACCGATTAAAAATAAGAAAGAGAAAATAATAGCTGTAATAAATAAACTGTATTGCCAATAAATAGAATCGCTAATTAAAAACAACGAGTAGTAACCTTGTTTCCAATTGTGAGTGTAAAGTAATTCTGTTGGCATTAAACCTTCATTGGTATAGTGCGCGGTAAGCGAACTAAATCGTATAATCCAATCAGCCAACAAAACCATTCCCAAACAAATGCGCATCAACGAAAGTGCTCTTGTATCAAGAGAGAATTGTTTTGTGCAATATTGATGGATTTTTTCTATCACGCCTAAATTTAATAAATATAATCATTGAGATTAAGTGTATGATAAAATTCATACTTCGTCAGGCTCAGTATGACTTTAGGGAAATAAAAAAATCCCACCGAGTACTCGGTGGGATTTTTGTAAGTA
>CANJJP010000237.1 GCA_947474485.1 Bacteroidota bacterium
AATTTAAAAGAAATTTGTGATGCTTGTATGGCTTACATCGACAACAAAGAAATTGATGTTGAAGGTTTAATGCAACATGTAAAAGCTCCAGACTTCCCAACTGGAGGTACTATTTATGGTTACTCTGGTGTTAAGGAAGCATTTCACACAGGAAGAGGAAGAATTATTTTACGTGCAAAAGCAAGTATCGAAACTTATAAAGATAGAGAACGCATTATAGTTAATGAGATTCCATATCAGTTAAACAAAGCTGAGATGATTAAAAAGCAATGGGATCTTTGCAACGACAAAAAAATTGAAGGTATTACCGAAATTCGCGACGAGAGTGATAGAGACGGTATGCGTATTGTTTATGAATTACGTAGAGATGCAGTTTCAGGAGTTGTATTAAACAACTTATATAAATACACATCTTTACAAACTTCATTCTCAGTAAACAACATTGCACTTGTTGCTGGTCGTCCAATTATGTTGAATTTGAGAGATCAAGTTCATCATTTTATTGAGCACCGTCATGAAGTTGTTATAAGAAGAACAAAATATGAATTAGCACAAGCTGAAAAACGTGCGCATATTTTAGAAGGTTTATTGATCGCGATTGATCACATGGATGAAGTAATTAAAATTATCCGTGATTCAGCTTCTCCAGATATTGCAAGGGAAGAATTGATAGCGAAATTTGCGTTATCCGACATTCAGTCGCGTGCTATTCTTGACATGCGTTTAAGAACATTAACTGGACTTGAGCGTGATAAATTAAAAGAAGAATACGCGGAGTTAATGAACCACATTAATTTCTTAAAGAACATATTAAATGACGAGCCTTTAAGAATGAAAATCATTAAAGATGAAATTCAAGAAATAAAAGATAAGTACGGAGATGCAAGAAAAACTGATATCGTTTATGCAGGAGATGATATCCGTATGGAAGATATTATTGCTGATGAAGATGTAGTTATCACTATTTCGCACATGGGTTACATTAAGCGTACGAGCTTAACCGAATACAAATCACAAAATCGTGGTGGAAAAGGATCTAAAGGTTCAGCTACCCGCGATGAAGATTTTATCGAACACATGTTTATTGCATCAACACACGCTTATTTATTATTGTTTACTGAAAAAGGACAAGTATTCTGGTTAAGAGCATACGAAGTTCCAGAAGGAAACAAAACAAGCAAAGGACGTGCAATACAAAACTTATTAAACATTCCTGCTGATGATAAAGTAAAAGCATTTATTAATGTAAGAAGCTTATCTGAAGAAGAATACATTAATAATAACTTTATTGTATTATGTACTAAAGAAGGTATTATTAAGAAAACAACTTTAGAGGCTTACTCTCGACCTAGAGCAAATGGTATTAACGCAATTACTATTCGTGAAGGGGATCAGTTATTAGAAGCTGCTTTAACAAATGGTAAAAATGAGATTATGATTGCTACTAAATTTGGTAAAGTTTGTCGTTTCCCTGAAGAAAAAGTTCGTCCAATGGGAAGAAACGCTTCAGGTGTTATTGCAGTTGACCTTAATGATGAAGAAGGAGACAAAAATGAAGTTATTGGTATGATTTGTATTGATGACCTTCAATCAAATGTTTTAGTTGTGTCTGAAAAAGGTTATGGTAAGCGTTCAGAAATTGACGAGTATCGCATTACTAATCGTGGTGGTAAAGGTGTAAAAACAATTAATGTTACTGAGAAAACAGGCCATTTAGTTGCAATTAAATCGGTAACCGATGCTAACGACTTAATGATTATTACTAAAGAAGGTATCACTATACGTCTAAGTGTAGCTGCTTTACGTTTAATGGGACGTGCAACACAAGGTGTTCGTTTAATCAATATTTCTGAAGAGGATGAAATTGCTGCAGTAACCAAAGTTGACCATATCGAGGACGAAGAAGTAGAAAATGGCACGATTGATGATAATTCGACGCAGAATTCTCCTGAAACCGACACGGAAAAAGGTACTGAGCCAACTGATAATGTTGAATAAACACGAGAATTAAATAAGAAACAAATAATATAATTTTGAGACCATTAAAAAAATCTCTATGAAATACCTATCATTCATTATACTTAGGTAAGTTAGATGATAGTTATGCCATATGGCAATTAAAAACAATAAAAAATTCATATGAAAAAGAAACACTTTTTAGGAGCCTTAGCAGGCTTAATATGTTCAACAGGAATATGGGCACAAGCTACATTAATAGAAAAAGTTGAAGCCAAAGCTGATAAAGTTGTAATTCCATACGAAAGATGGAAATTGCCAAACGGTTTAACTATTTTATTACATGAAGATCATTCTGATCCTGTTGTAAATGTTCAGGTTACTTATAAAGTAGGTTCTAATCGTGAGAGTATTGGTAAATCAGGTTTCGCACATTTCTTTGAGCACATGATGTTCCAAGGTTCAAAGCACGTTGCAGATGAAGAACATTTTAAAATGATTTCTACGGCAGGTGGAACAATGAATGGTTATACGCAAAGAGATAAAACGGTTTATTTCGAAACATTACCATCTAATTATTTAGAAATGGCAATGTGGTTAGAATCGGATCGTATGGGCTTTTTATTGGATTCGTTAACTACAAAAAAATTCGAAAACCAACGTGATGCGGTTAAAAACGAAAAGTCTCAAAATGTAGAGAATCAACCATATGCAATGGCGTTTGTTGAAGTTATTAATAAAGTGCTTTATCCGCAAGGACATCCATACAGCTGGCCAGTTATTGGTTATGTTGATGATTTAAACAGAGCAAACTTACAGGATGTTAAGAATTTCTTTTTAAGATGGTATGGTCCAAATAATGCAATCTTAAGTATTTCTGGAGATTTCTCTACAGCAGAGGCGTTAACAATGGCAGACAAATATTTCGGAAATATTAAACCTTGTCCTGAAGTTAAAAAAATGAGAGCGCCAAGCTTTACAATTCCTACTGATAAATATGCTTCATATAAGGATCGTACTTATTTCCCATTAAACTTGCGTGTTTACCCTACAGTACCTCAATACCACAGAGATGAAGCAGCTTTAAACCTTTTATCTTCAATGATGGGTTCTGGAAACAACTCCATTTTCTACAAAAACTTCGTAAAAAGTAAGTTAGCTATTAACGCTGGTGTTAGTCATGAATCAAGTGAATTAGCAGGTGAGTTTACATTTCAGTTTTTCTGTTATCCTCCAGAATTTGACGCTAACTTTAACTTAGACTATGAAAAGGTATTTTCTGATATAGACGCAAAAGTTAAAACTACCATTGATGAATTTGAACAAACAGGCATAACTGATGAGGCATTACAAAGAGCAAAAGCATCTTTTGAGACTGACCAATATGGTGGTTTATCAAGTGTAATGGAAAAAGGTACAATCATTTCTGAGTGGGAGCGTTTATTAGGTAAATCATCAACTATTTCTGATGAAATTGATAGATATACTAAAGTAACTAAAGAAGACATTACACGTGTATTTAATAAATACATTAAAGGTGCAGGTGCAGCTGTATTAAATACAACACCAATATTTAGCGCTAAAGATTCAGTTAAAAGTATTAATCCTTATGCCGGAGTTACAATTCCTGCAGATCCTGAATACAATGGTTTAACTTACGCTCCAAATCCTGATAAATTTGAAAGAGCTACTAGACCAGTTGCTGGAGCGGTAAAACCAGTTAAAACACCAGACTTCTTCACATACAAAATGAATAATGGTTTATCTGTTATCGGAACAAAAAACACCGAATCACCTGAGGTAACAGTTTTAATTACTATGGAAGGTGGAAGTTTAGTTTTACCTGCTGATCAAGTTAAAAAATTAGGTGTTGCTGAACTAACAGCCAGCTTAATGAATGAGAGTACGAACAAGTATACAACTGAGCAAATTAGCGCTGAGTTAGAAAAAATAGGTAGTTCGATAAGTTTTAATGCAAGTAAAACTCAAACTTCAATCAATGTATACTGTTTAAAGAAAAATTTAGATGCCACTTTAAAATTATTAGAGGAGAAATTATTAAATCCAGGATTTAAAGAGGAGGATTTTACTTTAGCTAAAAAGCAATACAAAGAATCTATTCGTAACGAAGGAACAAGTGCGAACACAATGGCTGAAAAGGCATTTAACCAAGCACTTTATGGAAATTCGGTTATGGGAAATGAACCTTCATTAAAAACAATTGAAAATATTTCATTACAAGATGTTAAGGATTATTACAAA
>CANJJP010000238.1 GCA_947474485.1 Bacteroidota bacterium
ATTTTTTAAAAAACTGTAATTTTTAATCGAATTATTCACAAACAACTCAATTAATGTATAATTTTGGTAACGACAAATAGAAATGTTTAAGTTGTAATAATTAGCTAACAAATGGAAAAGGCAATAATTCTTGAAATTCCTTACGGAGGGCTGGGTGATCATTTATTTCACAGCCACATTCCAAGAATAGCTAAGCAAACAAATAAATTCGAAAAAGTTTATATATCTTCAAAATCGCTTTTAAGACACCCTGATTACATCAAACTTGTATGGGAATTAAATCCTTATATAGATGGATTTAGAGATGAACATGGAATTATATGCGATATTGAATATATTGTAAAAAATATTAGGAAAGGATACAATTTACTTGATGAAGTTATGGTTAATTTTGGATTGGATGATGGATTAAGAATGCACGAACCGGAAGTCTACTACAAACCAAATTATAAAAGCGAATACAACAAGGTAATATATGACCCTAACTTTTTATCGTGGGTAGGAGAAATGGATAAAGATGATGCTATGTATTTTTTTAAGAACAATAACTATCATTTTGATGCAATTATGAAAATAAGAACTGATAAAGCATTATATAAAGAAAGCGAGAATGAATTATATATCGAAACACCAACTTTATTTGATTTTTGCGATTTAATCTTTTCTTGTAAGCATATATACTGTTTAACTTCAGGTACTGCAACATTGGCGGCAGCAATGAGAAAGCCTGCTACAGTTTTTTTTGGAAATAGCCAATATGAAGCATTCCAACATTCAAAACAGCATAAGTATGTAAAAATTGAAAAGAGGCCTTTAAATAAGGTTAAGTCCCTATTGAAATCGGTAAAACGTAAAATTAATTAGTTCACAAATGAAAATTGCAATTCTCGAAACGGGACACTTTCAATATGCTTTAACTCAATCAGCGATTTTTTCCGATTGTGAAAAAATATTTATTGCTCCTCAATCCGTTAAAAGGGATATGAGAGCCTATGCGCCAGAGTTATGTGTTGGAGAATTTATTGAAATAAAAAGCATTACGGAAAATGAGCAAGAAATAATTAATGTTTTACAGAGCTCTAATATTGATTTATTATTAATTAGTCCAGTGTTTGATTCTTATAAATCATTAAACAACATTGTAAAAAAGATTAAGTGCAAAAAAGTAATTACTACTCATAACGTAAATACTTGGTTTTATGGCCGATTTTGGTCTCCAAATTCTTATCTGGATAGGGTAAACATGAGATCTATTATTAAGAATTGTGATTATGTAGCGGTTGAAGATTTTATTTATAATCACCTAAAAAGCACTAACGATAAGATATATCAAAAATACAATTGCTTATATATTCCCTTTACAATTTTTCATGAATGTAAAGAGAGAAAACACGTCAAAATAGGTAACCAACTTAAGGTTGTGTTAACTGGGGCAATAGATGGGGACAGAAGAAGATATGAGGAAGTACTAGAACTTATTCAGTTTTTAGCGCATAGAAATTCCGAAATAATTTTTTCCTTTGCAGGAAGAGCCTTGGGAAATTATGGCAAATCCATTCAAAAAAAATTGGAAGAAATTAGGGTTGCATACCCTAATTTGGTCTCTTATTTTGATGACAATTCAACAGCTGAGATGTTTAAACAAGAGATGGAAACATCTGACCTTGTTTTATCTACAAGTACAAAAACATTTAAAGGCATGGGCACCTTGGAGTATATTGGAAAAACAAAGCCTACTGCCGCAATTCACGATATGATGTCCTATGAACTGCCGGGTTTGCTGCCAGCTCATTTAAAGGTCCCACATAATTTACGTGGGTCAGTCTTTAATTACCACACTGTTGATGATTTAAAAAAAATATTGGTAAATTTATTAGATAATCCTTCGATACTAATGCAATGGAAAGCTAAAGCAAAAGAAAATTCGCTTAACTTTACTGCAAAGGAAATCCGTAAAGGATTACCATTTTAATTTAATTTAGAAAATGTATATTTCTTTAGTAACAGGTGGTGCGGGTTTTATAGGAGCGCACGTAATAAATGAGTTAATAATACTAGGACATAAAGTGGTAGTGTTAGATGACTTAAGTGGTGGATTTGAAGACAACATTCATCCTAAATCTATTTTTGTAAAAGGATCAATTAATGATAAGGATTTAGTTAGTAAACTTTTTAGTGAATATTCATTTGATTATGTTTACCATTTAGCTGCTTATGCTGCTGAAGGTTTAAGCCACTTCATTAGAAGATATAATTATGAGAACAATTTAATTGGAAGCATTAATTTAATTAATCAATCTATAATTCATAAAGTAAAGTGTTTTGTTTTTACTTCTTCCATAGCTGTGTATGGAGCTGGGCAGCTTCCGATGAAAGAAGATTTAACACCTATGCCAGAAGATCCGTATGGTGTTGCAAAATTTGCAGTAGAAATGGATTTAAAAGCAGCTCATGAAATGTTTGGATTAAATTACATTATTTTCCGACCCCATAATGTATACGGAGAGTATCAAAATATTGGCGATCGCTATAGAAATGTAATTGGTATTTTCATGAATCAATTATTACAAGGTAAAGCACTAACTATATTTGGAGATGGCACACAAACAAGAGCTTTCAGTTATATAAGCGATGTAGCTCCTCATATAGCCAATTCTATCAATATTCCAGCTGCATATAATGAAATATTTAACATTGGGGGCGACTTAAATTATTCGGTTAATGAATTAGCGTCAACTGTTATGGATGTTATGAATTTAAAACAACCAATCAGCTATCAACCTGCTCGAAATGAGGTACTGCATGCGTATTCCGACCATACAAAAGCAAAAAATGTATTTAAATTAAATGTAGATGAATTCGTTTCTTTGAAAGATGGAGTAAAGAAAATGGCTACATGGGTTGAAAAAGTAGGTTCAAGATCGAGTGGCTATTTTGATAACATAGAAATTTTTGAAAAACTTCCACCTATTTGGAATAAACAATAACATGTCAAAATATTGTTCGAATTATTGATTGAAAGAATAAAGTGGTAAAGAGATTCTAAAAATAGTATTTTGAAAAAGGTTTTGATACTCGCATACGATTTTCCTCCCTATGTTTCTGTAGGTGGTTTACGTCCTTTTAGTTGGTATAAATATTTTAAGGAATTTGATGTGTACCCAATAGTAATTACGCGCAATTGGAGCACTCACCATGGAAGCCAATTAGATTATATTTCAGCAAGCGATTCCTTAGAAACAGTTATTGAAGAAACGGAAGTAGGCACACTAATTAAGACTCCTTACAAACCAAACTTAGCAAATAAAATTATGCTGAAGTATGGTGATTCAAAATACAAATTGATTAGAAAAGGAATTTCAGCATATTATGAGTTTGCACAATTTATATTTAATGTTGGGCCAAAGGCAAATTTATTTTTTACTGCAGATGAATATCTAAAAAAAAACAAAGTAGATGTAATTATAGCAACTGGAGACCCTTTTGTTTTATTTAAATACGCCTCTAGCTTAGCAAAAAAACATAATACGCCTTGGATTGCAGATTATCGTGATATTTGGTCTCATAATAAACATACCCAGCGCAACTTCTTGTTGAAAAAGTGGCATACCTATTTTGAACGAAAAATTGTAAGGACATCTTCTGCCATTACAACCGTATCAGAATTTTTAGAAAATAAGATAGCCTTGTTAGTGAAAAGTATACCAGTTTATATTTTACCCAACGGTTATGATCCAGAGTATATTGAAGCTGTAAAAAATATTCCGCAACAAACTAGCGAACTTAATATTGCCTTTGTTGGGTCAATTTATGATTGGCACCCCTTATTTAGTTTTTTTGAAGAGTTAACTAAATTTATTAAGAACAATACTAAAATAAAAATCAGAATAAATTTTTATGGTATAAATTTATATGGTGTTACTTTTAAGGGACCTTTGAATGAAATTATAGATAGCGAATTTCCTGAATTGAAGCCTTACGTTTTTATACATAAGAAAATGGCGAATAAATTATTACTGCAAGAGTTAGCCAAGCAAAATGTGATGTTATTGTTTAACTATTATTCATACATGGGAACAAAAATATTCGATTATTTAGGTCTTAGGAGAGCAATTCTATTTTGTTATACTAATGACAATGTATCAAATGATTTAAAAGCCAAGTATTATGATATAGAAGAAATGTATGGCATAAGCAATAAATTACAAGAAGA
>CANJJP010000239.1 GCA_947474485.1 Bacteroidota bacterium
AAGCCTATAAAAGGAATTGCACTAATTAAAATGATCCTTTATCCGTTTTTTATTTTCCTTTTCCTTGTCGTTTTTGTGTTACATTCCGTGCATTTGATACTTTCGATTCTAACAATGTTGCTGTGCTCTGCACATTGATTTGTTGGTTAGTTGGGTGTTACAAATCTTTCGCTGCTCTGCAGCTTTTTGTTGGTGAAAGTCTACAAAATTTGGTTGAACTTTTGAGGTAAGAACGAATCGAATTAGTTAGCGGCAGAGCCGCGCAACCTTTGTAATAAATCTACTCCATAGAAAAACAAGGTGCAGCGCACCGAAACCTACAGCTACTCCCATTTACCATCTCCATCGAAAAACTCAAAAACATATTCGTTTTTAAATTCAATATCATTTTTGCGAAGGATTTCCAAGTACTCATCTCTAAATGATTTTTTCTTGTGATGTTCTTCTTGATTTAAAATATAATTTACTACAGTATCCAATTGTGCTCTCGAATGAGAAAATGCGCCATATCCTTTTTGCCACTCAAATTTGTAGTTAGATACTTTATTGGTTTTAACCCATTCGTTGCTCGAAGTCTTTATGTTTTCAACCAAATCAGGGATTAGATGATTTACATTATACCCAATAAAAATATGGATGTGGTCGGGCATTGTTTTTATTGCCAGCAATTTGTGTTTGTGGTTTTGAACAATACCTGTAATGTATTTTTCAAAATCAGCACTCCACTCTTTTTTTATCAAAGCGTTTCTGTGTTTTACAGCGAAAACAAGATGTATATATAATTGCGTGTATGTGTTTGCCATTGTGTTAATGTTTCGGTGCGCTGCACCTACAAATTTTCCGCAACGCTGTTGCTACAAATGTTTCGCGGCTCTGCCGCTACAAAGCTTACGCGACTCTGTCGCTTAGTTTTGTCCCTCAGCGGGTGTTTCGCCTTCTTCCTTCTTCTCAAACTTATGTGTACGTTTTGTTCCTTCGTACATTTCGAATTTTAATAATTTACATTCGAGTTGAGAGTTGAATAAGGTAATTTTACGAGAAGGGCGTAAGCCTATAAACTTAGCGGCATCCATGTTTGCAGTTATAATCCAAACAGAGAAACCTTTAAAATCTTTCTTTAGTTTATCGCCAATCTTTTTATAAAAGGCAATCATATCATCGTTCTCTCCCATACGCTCACCATAAGGTGGGTTAAGGAAAAGTACACCACGTGGTTTCTCGGGCACAAAGTCAAAGAAATCTTGGTTAATAATGGTTACACAATCATCTACTTTTGCATTCTCAACATTGGTCTTTGCAATTTTAGCAGTTTTTTGGTCCATCTCTATACCAATGATGTTGGGCTGCTCTTCGCTAATTTTCGAAACCATACTTTCAAAAATAGTTTCGTACAAATCTTCATCAAAATCTTTCCACTTCATAAAACCAAATTCCTTACGGAAATATCCAGCAGGAATTTTATTGGCAATCATAGCAGCTTCAATAGCAAAGGTTCCTGAGCCAGTCATACCATCAATCATAGGTATATGACGTTCCCAATCAGAAAGTAAAATAATACCCGCAGCTAATGATTCCTTTAAAGGCGCAACGTTTACTTCTGAGCGGTATCCACGCTTATGTAAAATAATATCGCTACTATCTAATGATATCGTAACATCATGGCGGAAGATATGTACATTAATACGTAAAGAAGGATGCTCCTTATCAACCGATGGGCGGTCGTCAAATTTTTCTTTAAAACGATCTACAATACCATCTTTAGTAACTTGCGAAACAAATTGTGTGTGGTTAAAAAAGTGAGTATTCACAACCGAATCAACAACAAAGGTGTCGTTTAATTCAATTAAGTTTTCCCACTCCATTCCATTAATAAACTTGTAATATTCTTCTTGCTCCTGAATATAAAAACGTTTGATAGGTTTTAAAATACGAAGGGCTGTACGTAAGCATAAATTTGCTTTGTACATAAAACCATTATCGCCATAAAAACTAACTGCACGGTTGGCAACTTCAATGTTTTTAGCGCCTAGCTTTCTAAGTTCGGTTGCTAACACATCTTCTAATCCAAAGAAGGTAGTTGCAATCATTTCAAATTCACCTTCGTCTAAATTGGTATAAACAGGTTTTTCTCTTTTGTATTCTTTTACTGGCGCTTCAGGCCTTCTTGGATGTCTCATTTTTCCCTTTGTTTTATATGACCTGCCACTGGGCAGCTCGTTGTTAATTTAAACTTCTTACAGTTCCTTCATCAAAATCTGATATAACTTTATCATATTTTCAATGTCTTGTTTATGTACTTTTTCGTCAGGCGAATGTACGAAATCTTCTGGTGCACCAATAAAACACCAATCCCAAGGATATTCCGCCATTTGCAGCTCTTTCGCGTCGCTTCCGCCGCTTCCTTCCACTTCTAATTGGAATTTAACGTCGAATTTCTTCGCAATAGTGATGATTTTATTGATGTAGCTTCTTCTTGGTACTAAACTATCGCGCATACTAATTGCCACACCATGCCCCGCTTTTACACCTTCTGTTATCCAAGTAATATCTGAAATCAATGCTTGTGAAACATTGTATTTCTCTTGCAAAAACTTTTGAATATAAGAAACACTTCCTCCACCATGCTCTTCCCAACAGCTAAAAACGATAACTCCATCCTTTAATGTTTCTGCCACTTTTAATGCATTAAACACACCAAGGCGGTTATCCATATAACAGCATTGCACGTAGTTTTTATCCTCGCGCCAGTTTGGTTTGTAGGTAAGTTCGGTGCCAGTTTCTAAATCACGTTTGTAAACGTAAGTTGGTTTTTCGAAATGGTGTTTTTTATCTTTCTCAATTTTTAATGTTACTTCTGCTTTTCCTTGGTTGTCTTCACCCACCAATTTAATTCCATCATCGAAAACAGGTCCGCCTATTTTAACCAATTGTTTGCCATAACGCACGGTGTAACCAATGCTATCAATATGCGCAAAAATAGCAGCGCGTGGCTTACCAAACACAAGTACTATGCAATCTTGAAACTGTTTGCCTTCGTATACTTTTACTTTGTGTTTCCAGTTTTTCTTTTCTTTTTTAATGTAGTCTAAAAGAAAATCTTTCATTGCTACTTCGTTTCCAGATGGTGCGTGTATAGCACACATGGTTTTTAGTAATTCGAAATTTAAGTTCATGCTATTTTAATTTGCGTTTAAAAATGTGTATTTAATATCAAAAATCTTTGTCAGTTGTTGTTCTAGTTTTTCGGAGCCGCTTTTCTTTACCGAGAACTCAATGGAGCAATCTTCGGCAAAATCCTGCTTTACAATTTTACAATTATTTTCCTTTAAAATACGCATAATATCGTTCATTCTTTCAAAGGAAAAACTCACCTTATAAAAGTACATAATATGCGTTTCGATGATTGTTGCATTGTTTAGCGCTTCAATTGCCCCGTTTTTGTAAGCGTTAATCAATCCTGGCACTCCCAGTAATGTTCCGCCAAAATAGCGTACAACAACTATAAGAATGTTTGTTAGGTCTTTACTTTGTATTTGCCCCAGTATTGGTTTTCCCGCAGTGCCTGCAGGTTCGCTATCATCATTAGCGCGGTAATTTTGTTTATCAGCCCCCAAACGGTAAGCATAACAATGATGATTTGCCCCAGTGTGTTCTTTCTTTAATTTTAAAATAATGTCCTTAATCTCAGATTCCTTAGTAACAGGGTAGGCGAAGCCAATAAACTTACTGCCCCTGTCGCGGAAAATTCCTTCAACTGGTTTATCTATCGTAAAGTATGAATCGGAAAATAGCAAGTTATAGAGTTATAGAATTGTTGAGATATTGAGTTGGTTAGATGTTGAATTGTTGATTATTGAATGTAAAGTTAGTTATTTGAATTAATGCTTAAATCAATAATTCATAAATTCTTCAAATCAAGAAATTCCTAAATCAACAATTCATTGATTCTCTATCTCTCCAACTCAACAAATCTCTAAATCATAATTAGTGCGATTGCCACCACAGATAACAAAATCCCTACCGCATTAATCTTGCTCAATTTTTCTTTAAATAAAATTACACCTGCTAATGAAGAAAGAATAACAATGAATACATTTGCCATTGGGTAAAGTTGTGAGCTTTCCAATACGTTGCTGCTTAGGGCTTTTAGGATAAAGTAAATGCTGAAGAAATTGGGAATACCTAATATGATACCTGCAAT
>CANJJP010000240.1 GCA_947474485.1 Bacteroidota bacterium
TACTATCAGCCATCATTAGTACAGCAGTTTCCTTACTAAAAGGAACAGGCCCAGGATATCTAAAGTTTTCTTCGTCAGTTTGAGTTGTGCCAAATTCATTAACCGATTTTTTATAAAAATAACGTGTTAAACTTGTTCCGTGATGCGTCCTAATGAAATCAATAATTTGTTCTGGAATTCTATTTTTACGAGCTAATTCAACACCTTTTATTACGTGGTTTATAATTAGGTGAGCGCTTTCTTCATAACTTAATTCTTCGTGTGGATTTGAACCTGCAACTTGATTTTCGGTAAAGTAACGTGGGTTTTCCATTTTGCCAATATCATGATACATAGCACCAGTTCTAATAAGCAAAGGATTACCCCCAACTTTTTGAATTGCTTCTTCAGCTAAACTTGCAACTTGTAAAGTATGTTGGAAGGTTCCAGGAGCACGTGTGGCAAGTTCTCGAAGTAGTGGTGAGTTGGAGTCGGCTAATTCTAATAAGGTAAAGTCGCTAACAAAACCAAACAGTTTTTCGAAAATAAAAATCATCGGGTAAGCTATTAATATCATGAGTGATGAAGCAGCGTAAGCATAATAATCACTTAACGTAATTGCACTGTGTTGCGTTTCTAAAATAAGAGATAGTGATGTATATGCAAATGAATAAACAAGTAACACAACAATGCCCGAAACGATAAGCTGCGAACGACGCACCATATTGGCAATACTAAAAATGGCAGCAATGCCGGCTAAAGTTTGAATAAAGAAAAATTCAAACTTATCTCCTGCAAAAAACGAAGTAAGTAACACAATATTCAAATGCGTAAATAATGCCGTACGTGTATCAAAAAATGCACGAATAATAATCGGGGCAATGGTAAACGGAATAATAAATAAATTTACTTTATCTGTTAAAGAAACTCTGTTTGCTAAAAACACAAATAGTAAAGTAACTAACACAATGAAAGAAACATGAGTGTTCTGTGCGAAAATATTTTTCCTAAAAAATGCTAAGAATAAAAATATCATGCTCATACATAAAAAGGCTGCAATAAATTGACCTAGTAGTAAAAGTAGGTCATCGGCAGTGCTGGTTTCAGCGTTGTTTAGTTCTATTTTAAATGAGTTTAAAATCTCATATTTTTCATCGCTTATTATTTCACCGCGGCTAATAATAATTTGCCCCTTCACAATTTTATTTTTTGTGGGTAAAATATTATTTAGCTCCTGACTAAGAAATTTTTTAGTTAACGAGTCATCATAAAATACTGAAATAGCAATGCAATTCTCAAGTTGATTTATTAATTCGTTTTTATCTTTTACGTTTGATTTGTTTACTTTTTCAATTATTAATTTATCAGCACTAGATAAATTGTAAAAATCGCTCGCATCTTTTTCTTCAGCAATACCATTGAATAAAACATAAATGCTTTTGTCATTCTTTGAGTTTTGTAGTAACTCATTGTTTTCAATTATTCCTTTAGTTGCAATGGTTTCAAGAATTTCTTTTCCAAGCAAGTATTCGCCGCTTTTATCTTTTACTAATGTATCAAATGAATTTATTTTCTCTTTTAGTAAAGTTGAATTATCAACGAAATACAATTTTGATTCGTTTGTAGCATTCGTTTTTTCTTTTTCGAAAACACTTTCGGTTTTATAAATGGGAAAGTCGAAAGGAGCAATTAAATTTTCGTAGTTCCAAGGTTTCCCTTTTGCTTGATTAAATTCATACTTATACCGATTTTGTTTTGGCAATAACCATACAATTACAACAATAGAAATACTGAATAATAATGCTTTGTACCAAAGCGCATGTTTATCTCTTAAAAATCCTATTAAACTCGACACGTCATTTATTTTACTCAAATTTCAGATAAACCGATATATGTTTTACGACTTGAAATATAATTTTTCAACATTCATTTAGTGCGTAGGACATATTGAACTTTTCTCGAGTTTTAATTTATTGATATTAAGTGGTTTGAGTCTTGATGGGGCATATGTATTCGTTGGTTATATTGTTAATCAAATTCATCTAAAAAAAGTGGCTCATAGCTGTAAATACTTACTTTTGATTGTTCTAAAAAATAAAACTATGCAAGAAGTATATATTGTTTCGGCGGTTCGTACGCCAATCGGAAGTTTTAACGGAGTTCTTTCTTCGGTGCCTGCAGGTAAATTAGGAGCTGCAGCTATTAAAGGTGCGCTTGATAAAATTAAATTAGATGGTAAAGAGGTTGAAGAGGTTCTAATGGGCTGTGTTCTTCAAGCTAATTTGGGTCAGGCTCCGGCTCGTCAAGCAGCTAAATTTGCTGGTTTACCAAATGAAGTGCGTTGTACAACTGTAAATAAAGTGTGTGCTTCGGGTATGAAAGCAGTAGCACAAGCAACACAAGCCATTAAGTTAGGTGATGCATCTGTAGTTGTTGCAGGTGGTATGGAAAACATGAGTAACGTTCCTTATTATTTAGATAATGCTCGTAACGGTTACCGTTTAGGAAATGGGGTTGTTACAGATGGATTGGTTAAAGATGGTTTAACAGATGTTTATCACAATAACCATATGGGAAATAGCGCAGAGTTATGTGCTAAGGACATGAATATTTCTCGCGAGGAGCAAGATGCTTTTGCAATTGAATCATACAAACGTTCACAAGCTTCTTGGGCAGCTGGAAAATTTAACGAAGAAATTGTTGGAGTAGAAGTACCACAAAAGAAGGGCGATGCTTTAATTGTGAAAGAAGATGAAGAATACAAGCAAGTTAAATTTGATAAAATCCCTGAGTTACGTCCAGTATTTCAAAAGGATGGAACAGTAACTGCTGCAAACGCTTCAACATTAAATGATGGTGCTGCTGCATTAGTTTTAATGAGCAAAGAGAAAATGGAATCTTTAGGATTAAAAGCAATTGCAAAAGTTGTTTCTTATGCTGATGCTGAGCAAGCTCCTGAGTGGTTTACAACTTCACCAAGTTTGGCATTACCAGCTGCTGTTGCAAAAGCAGGTTTAAAAATGTCGGATATCGAATTTTTTGAATTAAACGAAGCGTTTTCAGTTGTAGGTTGTGCAAACAATAAATTAATGAATTTAGATCCTGCAAAAGTTAACGTTAATGGTGGTGCAGTTTCTTTAGGGCATCCATTAGGAGCTTCGGGCGCTCGTATCATTGTTACTTTAATAAATGTATTAAAACAAAACAATGCGCGTTATGGTGCAGCAGCTATCTGCAATGGCGGTGGTGGCGCAAGCGCAGTTGTAATCGAAAACATTAAATAATTAATCTGGAAAGCCCCTCGTCATCCTGAGCTTGACGAAGGGCGAGGGGCTTTTTCAAATTATCAAATTCTTTTATGTACGGCATTTGTAATTTAAGTATAGTTCCCTGTAGAGCAG
The DNA here is from genome assembly GCA_947474485.1 of Bacteroidota bacterium. Taxonomy (GTDB): domain Bacteria; phylum Bacteroidota; class Bacteroidia; order B-17B0; family Aurantibacillaceae; genus JADJDM01. Next base: position 3,381 of record CANJJP010000240.1, read on the forward strand.
AAGCATCTAATAAAAGCGAGATGGTAACACAGCTTTTGTTAGGAGAGCATTTTACTATACTTGAAGAAACAGAAGAGTGGCGTAAAATTAAAATTGCGCATGACGGTTATGAGTGTTGGATTAACCATAAGCAATACGTTCCAATAAAAGAAAAAACATTTACTTCTCTTGAGCAACACAAGGCTCCATTGTCAAACGAACTTTTTTCAATCGTAAAAAATAAAACTGCTAATGAATCATTTCCCATTGCAATGGGAAGTTCATTACCTTTTTGTGAGAAGGGGAAGTTTAAATTGGAAGAGAGTAGCGAATATGAGTTTGATGGTAATTTAAAATTGGCTCAAGAAAAAACGTACGATAATATCATTCAAACAGCTTTATTGTTTTTAAATGCCCCGTATTTGTGGGGAGGAAGAACTTGTTGGGGAATTGATTGTTCGGGCTTTACCCAAATGGCATTTGCATTAAATGGTTTTCAATTACCTCGTGATGCATATCAGCAAGCAGAATTAGGAAGTCCATTAAGTTTTGTTGAAGAAGCTGAGCCAGGTGATTTAGCTTTTTTTGATAATGAAGAAGGAAAAATTGTGCACGTGGGAATTGTAATGAGTGATAATCATATTATTCACGCTTCAGGAAAAGTTAGGATTGATAAATTTGATCATTACGGAATCTTTCATTCGGAAAGAAAAAAATATTCTCATTTACTTCGTGTAGTGAAGAGAATGATTTAATCTCTTTCTTGGTAATGTACTGAAAAATGGTTGGTGGTTTTCTCGAAAATAATTTGTAAAATGCACGCGTCAGTCTGAAGAGGAA
>CANJJP010000241.1 GCA_947474485.1 Bacteroidota bacterium
GATACTCTGAGCATAGCTCATTGTTCCCATAAGCATAGCAGCTAACAGCAGTGCAACGTGGTTTGATTTGTTTTTTGTCATACTACTTTGTTTTTAAATTCCCTACTCGGTTTAAAAGACTTTTCGGTTTCGCCTTTCAAATTTATTGTTTTTTTTCTGTAGTTTTTTTACAATGAACGCAAATAAACGATGTATCACTAATTGGAATTAGCGTTTAAATTCGATTATAAAGAGTTTATTTACTTTTTTGGAGGCAAAGCAAAAGCGATAGCTTCATGATCAAAATGACCATTGTGTGAACCATCACAAAAAGGTTTGTTTTTTGAAAGTCCGCAACGGCATATACCTACAATTTCTCTCCCACCTAAATCATAGTTTGCCCCGCTTTTATCTACAATTTCAAAATCGCCTTCAATTTTTAAAGAGCCGTTGTTGTTTACGGTAATTTTTGTTTTCGACATGTTGTTCGTTTTAAATTCTTCTAAATGTAATTAAAATACTTCATAAAAAAAACGGCAAGCGCTTGATTACCGTTTTTAATTTAGAATAATTGAAATTACTCAATTATTAATTTTTTTGTTTGTATTCCAGTATCGGTTTTCACTTGTAAAAAATAAATACCAGTTTTAAAATCTTGATTATCTAGTTTTAATTGGTATTCATGTTTACCCTTTGGAAGTTTGTTAAATTTAATTTTCATTAATTCTTTACCTGTAATATCTATTAATACAATATTAGCTGGGTTATCTGATAACATATCGAAATTAATGCTTGTGTAATTTTTTGCTGGATTTGGATAAATATCGAACTCGGTTAAACTAGCGTAGTACGCTTTTATTCCAACTGCTGTTGGAAGTATTGGGTAAACAGAGTTACTATCAACGTAATAATTTAAATCAGTAAATGTGGAGTTTGTTGCATCAACTGTTAATGTATAAGAAGAATCCATTGGTAAACCTGGAATATCAACATATATACGATAATTATCATTAGGTAAATTTGTAAATTCATATTTACCATCATTTCCACTAGTTGTTCTTGCTTGAATTCCTCCACCAGGATTACGACCAAGTTTTACATCAATACCTTTTAATGGGCCGCCAGGAACCATTATTTGATTTGGGTTTTGACCATAACGTGCTCCAAATCCAAAGTCTTCTATAACAAAGCCAGATACAGTTCCAGTTCCTGTTCCGCCCAGTAATGCAATTACATCAATGTTAGCTGTAAATGGAGTGTTACAGTTATGTGTAATTATAGCTGCTGAATCCCATTGAAAATCATTACCGTAATATGTTGGGAGTAAATTACTATAAACTAAAGTATCAGGCATTACCTTAATCAAATAATTTCCATAAGGAATAGGAGGGAAGGTGTAATTACCATTATTTCCTGCAGTTAATGTGTAAGAAATGAGCGTATCAAACAGCATGTTTTGTGTTTCGTATTTAATTAAGTAAACCTTACCATCTGTTAAAGGACTACCTGCATTATTAATATAACCACTAATTATTTCGCTTCCGTCAACAGTTACAATCATTGCATCTTGCCCAAAACAACCATACGTATCAGTTACGTTTAATGTGTAAATATCACTTGTAATGGGTAAATACATTTCATTGTTTGCAGTTGATAATGTAACTGGTGTACCATCAGTCCAATTGTAAATAAATGGAGGTGTTCCACCGGTAATGTTACCTTGCAGTAAAATACTGTCTGTTTCGCAAATTGTATAATCAGCAGGTAAAGTAACAGTAGGAAGGTTTCTTAAAAAAACAGTAACAGTATCATTGAAAACTGGGCAAATCGATGGAGTAACTTGATAAGCAATATTTGCATAACCAAGAGCTATATCTCCTGCAGTTATTGAATATGTTGGATTTAAAATGTTTGGATCATCTAAGCTGCCAGTTCCAAGTTCAGTCCATTGAAAAGTACCGCTGGTAGTATTTGATCCATTTAAAACTGCGGATGTATTATTTACACAAACGTTTAAATCTGCTCCTGCACTAGTTCCTGAAATTTGCTCAACGTTAACAGAAATGTTATCAGTTGCTGCACAACCAAAAGCATCTGTTCCAGTAACTGTTAAAGTTATGTTATTGAAGAGTGGAGTTGGCACATTATCAATAATACCTCCATTCCAGGTATAAGTAGTTGCCGTTCCTGTTCCAAAAAAAGTAACATTAGAACCTTCACAAATAAAGCTACTACTTGCGTTAGCAGTTACTACAGGAGTTGGAATAACTGTTATTGTTATAGTTGCAGTATTGACACAACCATTCAAATCAGTGCCGGTAACTGTATATGTATCATTTGGATATGGAGTAAATGGAACATTATCAGTAACTCCACTTGACCAAGTATAAGTAGCGCCAGCACTTCCTGATCCATACAAAGTAATCAGTTCACCTATACAAGCTGTAGTATTAGAGGCATTTGCTAAAACAGTTAGTGGGACAGTAAAATCACCTTCGTAAGCACCGAGGTCCGGACTAGTACCTGTAATTCTTGGAGCATTCAATAAATCCGTACCTTGAGAAATTGGCGTTGCGTTTCCAGCATCAATACAAGAAGAAGTACAGCTTAATCTAAAATCCAATGCAGGCGCATTTCTGTATAAAGGATCAAAATCAGCATTACCTCCACCTGATAAGTAAGTTAATGGCCCACAATTTTTTTCTGCTAAAAATACATCGTCAGTAAATAAATCGCAACCATAAAATATACTGTTATCAATGTCGAAGGTTCCATTTATACCATTTTTTATGTATTGGATTTCAGAGTTACCTCCATTGGTTCCAAAAGTACAATTGGTTACTTGCACATGAACTTCACCCAAACTATTATTTTGCGCGCCAATGTCGCTTCCACCTCCAGAGGCATTACTATTATAAAATAAGCAGCTTTCGATATAAGGATTGGTAAAAGTTAAATTTCCATTTGCTGTAATATAAATTGAACCGCCTGCACCAGTAGCATAATTGTCATTAAACTTACATGAGTAAAAACTTGTTCTATTTGAGTTGCCTCCAGTTTGTACACAAGAAATATATGCCCCAGCCCCTTTACCCGAAGCGCCATTACCTGTAATGTGACAGAAACGGAAAACAGCGCCTAATGCACCTCCAATAGTAGGTTCGCTGTATACAGCACCTCCATTTGAATATGATCCGGCTCCAGTTGCATTACCACCACTGATGGTAACTCCATCTAAAACTGCAGATGAATTGGTGTTGCCAGTAGTTACAACATGGTAAGCATCAGCAACATCTTTAGAAAAATTTTGATTTAAATCTCCACTTAATGTAGTAACAAAATTCACAATGTCTCTTTGACTTAATAATGTTTCTGAACCGCTAAATCCACCATAAATGGCAACATTATTTTTTAAAGTAAACGTAGCAGTATTGTTATCAGAAGTGCCTGGATAGTATGTTCCCGCTTTAATCCAAATTTCACCACTTGCCGTATTATTTATAGCAATATTTAAATCAGTATATGCATCTGTCCAAGATGTTCCATTGTTAGCACCTGAAGCACCTGCATCAACATAAACTGTTTGCGCAAAGCCAATGGAGAGCGTTAAAAATAAAGCAGAACAGAGTAGTAATTTTTTCATGTGTTTGTTTTAGTAGTTGCTAATATAAAAAAAAATACTTAAAGTAGGAGTGTTAATTTTTGAGTGTATTTTTAATAAGTTTTGAAATCACTTGTTTATATTCTATTTTGTTAATCTAATTATTTCGTACTTTCATATAGTTTAAACTGAGTTTATGTCCAAATCGTTTAAGGCCCTTTTTACAACATTAAAGCAAACTGCTAATCAATTTGATGATGTTGATAATGATAAAAAATTAAAAGCACTGCAACTTATTCATAAAACGCCTTTACCTGCGTTCAAAGAGTGGACAGAGTATCAAAATCTTTTGTTGTTTCTTTCGGCACATCCTATTAATGAAGCATTTGCTTCTTTAGTAAATAAAGAGAAAGATCGTTTTGCAAAGTATATTAAAAAAGCCAGTAATGCCGATAAAACTAAATTGCAAAATAGTGGATTACCTTATACCACAACTTTATCTAGCTTCTCATACGATTTGTTAGTAGCGCTTACCGAAAAGCAAGATGTAAAAATGGTATATGATTACAGCAGCGAAGAAGAAATATTGTTGAATGATGTATTGCA
>CANJJP010000242.1 GCA_947474485.1 Bacteroidota bacterium
GCATATGTATATGACTCTTCTACATCAAGTCTTAAAAGATATGAAGTGATGCAGGTTGAGGAAGCTCATGTTACCGAATAAGAATTTTTAGTATTATTGTTGACATAATAATTAAACTATGTCATTCATCCTTACCGAAACAATTGGTCAAGTTTTAAAAATTACACTTAACCGTCCCGATAAATTTAATAGCTTTAATCGTGAAATGGCTTTGCAATTGCATGAGGCTTTGGATAAAGCAAATTCAGATAAAAACATTCGTGCTGTTTTATTAACTGGAGAAGGAAAAGCATTTTGTGCGGGGCAAGATTTAGCGGAAGCAATTGACCCAAACGGACCTGGAATAAAACGTATTGTGGAAGAACACTATAATCCAATTGTACAAAAAATACGTGCAATCGAAAAACCTGTTGTATGCGCTGTTAATGGTGTTGCAGCAGGCGCAGGTGCAAACATAGCTTTGTGTTGTGATGTTATTATTGCGGGCGAATCAGTTTCTTTTATACAAGCATTTAGTAAAATTGGATTGATACCAGATAGTGGCGGAACATTTTTCTTGCCCCGTTTAATTGGTTTTCAGCGGGCATCTGCATTAATGATGTTGGGCGATAAAGTAAGTGCAAAAGATGCTTTACAAATGGGAATGTTGTATAAAGTTGTTGCTGATGCAGATTTGCCAGCAAGTGCTTTAGAAACAGCAACTACACTTTCTAACCTACCAACAAAAGGAATTGGTTTTACAAAACGTTTATTAAACGAATCGATGTTTAATACATTTGAAAAACAAATTGAGCTTGAAGGACAAGTGCAAGTAGAAGCTGCAAACACTTACGATTATAAAGAAGGTGTGAATGCCTTTTTAGAAAAACGTAAGCCTGAATTTAAAGGTGAGTAAATCTTAATCTAATGGAAAATATTTTAATTTCCTTCGTACACCGGCATAAATCATGAATAGTGCAATATTCATGAATACATGACTTATATCTTTAAAATTAAACCAATCGCTAAGTGATAATTTAGCTGTGTGAATTATCATAGTTGATATTGAGAAGATAAACCCAAAGGCAATCCAACCGCTACCTTCAACTTTTTTGCGCCATGTAATCACATGAACAATGATTGTAAATAGAATCGCAATTCCACCATTGATTTTTACCGAGGCAAAATTATTTGTAAGGATTGTTATTACTACAAATACAAGTATGATTGCAAGAATGATATAATGTAAAAGTTGTTTTGTTTTATCTGTAAAATCACTTAGTTCAATGTTTGCACTATGAAGAAAATAAGTGATTGGAATACCCGATAAATTCATCAGCATCCATATATAATAAAAAGTTTCTTCAGCAAAATAGGATTTAAAGCCATGTGCAAAAGCACCAATTAATGCTGAGGTTCCAAAGAAAATGAAAAATAATCTCCAGTGTTTTTTTAACTCGGGTTTACTTGTTTGCAGGTTTAATTTGAAATACATAATTGCACAAGTAAGTACAATTAAAATATTAGTTAAAACTGTTACCGGCTCCTGAAGGTGAGTGCCAAATATATCTATAGCTGTTTCTTTCACGCGAGGCGTAAAAATAATGAAATGTTTAAAATCTAAGTTGTATTAAGTTGTTTTTTGATAACTAAAAATCGTGGCTTAACTGATTAGTTGCTTTTTGTAAAATTTCAAAAGCATTTTCGGCCATTAAGTTTTCTTTATCTAAAGTTGGATTAATCTCTACCATTTCAAAACAAACAATTTTTTTGCTTCTCATTATGTAGTAAATTAAATTACCCGCTTCTTTTTCTGTAATACCATTAGGTACTGGAGTTCCCGTTCCCGAAGAGATACGAGAGTCCATGCTATCTACATCAAAACTTACATAAATCATATCGCAAGCATCTAGGTAGTTTAATGATTCAATCGCAACACGCTCAACTGCTTTTTTTCTAATTTCTTGCAAGTTAAAAACGCGTACTTTGTTTTTCTTAATTAAATAATCTTCTGGTGCTTCAAAATCACGAAGTGCAATATATACTAAGTCGTTGTAATTTATTTTTGGACTAATACCACCAAGGTTTTTTAATTTTTCCCAGTACTCAGATGTTTCATCATCTAATTTATTTATTTGCTTGTCTTTGTTGTCTTCAGCTAAACTACATGCAATTGGCATTCCGTGCATGTTACCCGATGGAGTAGTGTAAGGCGAATGAATATCGGCATGTGCATCAATCCAAATTACACCTAAGCGTTTAGTTGGGTAAGCCATTTTTAAACCAGCAATTGTTCCTAATGCTGAACTATGATCTCCAGCTAAAACAATTGGAATTGAATTTTCTTTTATTAATGTTTTTTGAAGTTCAGCAGCTAAACGTTCGTTTAATGCATAAACACCTTTAATACGTTTTGCATAATCGTGAACAACAGGCTCTAATAATAAATTATTTTCGGTTGGTATTTCAACACTTTTAAATTTTTTGAAGAACGGGCTACCAAAATCCAATGCTGCAATTTTAATTGCATCCACACCCATACTTGCCCCGCGCGTTCCTGCTCCAATTTCTGATTTTACTTCAATTAACTTGATTGGCTTAATCATAATAATCTAATTTTTGAGTGACAAAGATACCAAAAATCGGCTAAAAAGCGAGCTAATGCCTCAAAATGCTTGATTTTATTGACTAAATGCCCCACTTCAACTTTGTTTTTCTTACCCAAAACGTTTAGTTCAACCTAAACTATACAATAATTTAACCTTAAATTGGTCGAAAAGAATAAAAAAGTACAATCTAAATCACTTACATTTGCTATTCACTAGTACAAGTAAGTAACTTACATTTGATATGATTAAGCAAAACACCTACCAAAATTTAATTGAGCAAACCTTCAATTTTCCTCAAGAACCATTCGAGGTAATAGATAATGAGTTGTATTTTAATGGAATACGCTTGATGGATGTTGTTAAACAGTATCAAACACCAACTAAGATATCTTATTTACCAAAAATTGGTTCTCAAATACAGAAGGCGAAACGTTTGTTTCATGTGGCAATGGCAAAGGTTGATTACAGAAGTAAGTACGTGTATTGTTATTGTACTAAGAGTTCTCATTTCTCTTTTGTGTTAGATGAAGTGTTGGATAATGATGTACATATTGAGACTTCATCTGCATACGATATACAAATAATGAAAGAGCAATATAAGAAAGGAAAGATCAACAAAGACACTTACATTATATGTAATGGATACAAAACTGCAGCCTACAAGCAGAATATAACTGAGCTTATTAACGATGGTTTTAATGTAATTCCGGTTTTAGACCATAAGGATGAAATAGAATTTTATAACAAAAACGTAAAAGCGCCAAAAACACAATTAGGTATCCGAATTTCTACAGAAGAGGAACCAAGTTTTGCATTTTATAGCTCTCGTTTAGGAATTAGAAGTAATGAGATTTTTGATTATTATAAGGAAAAAATACAAAATAACCCCAAATTTGAGCTAAAATTGCTTCATTTCTTCATAAATACGGGAATAAAGGATACAATTTATTATTGGACAGAATTAATAAAATGTATGAATATTTATTATGAGTTAAAGAAAATTTGCCCAACACTTGATTCATTAAATATTGGTGGTGGAATGCCAATTCGTACTTCCTTAGGTTTTGAATACGATTATGAATACATGATTGAGGAAATTGTAGAGCAAATAAAAAGCTTTTGTGACGAACGCGACATAATGGAGCCGCACATTTTTACCGAATTTGGTTCATACACGGTAGGTGAAAGCGGGGCAGCATTGTACTCGGTTATCGATAGCAAGCAGCAAAACGATAGAGAAACATGGTATATGATTGATAGTTCTTTTATTACGAGTTTGCCAGATACTTGGGGAATTAACCAACGTTTTATCTTATTAGCAATTAATCACTGGGATAAACCCTACCAACCTGTTAATTTAGGTGGATTAACATGTGATAGTATGGATTATTATGCTTCTGAAGCACATACTAACCAAGTGTTTTTACCAAAATTAGACCCTAATGATAAACAACCTTTATATGTTGGTTTCTTCCACACAGGGGCATATCAAGAAGCACTAAGTGGATACGGAGGAACACAACATTGCTTAATACCTGCACCAAAGCACGTTTTAGTTGATAGAGATGACGAAACCGACGAAA
>CANJJP010000243.1 GCA_947474485.1 Bacteroidota bacterium
AAATAGTTTAAGCGAATAAGCTGAAACAAATAACGTTCTTTCATAAAATCATCCTTTGCATTTGTAAGAAATTTTTGTCCACCTTCAATTTGTGATGCAATTTCAATTATTGGCTCCTTCTTTTCTTCCTCACCGTTCCAATTGTAAATGTTTTTCACTGAAAATTCTTCATTACGTTTAGCAAATCCTAAATAGTACAAAAACGAATTTGCTTTGGCGCTAGGTTTAACATCTGCTAAAGAAAAAGGCATGAGCGAATCTCTTAACTCCTTTTTGCCTTTTATTTTAAAAATCATTGCATCAACATCTTTTAAGCTTGATTTATATAACCAAAAATTAAGTTTTTCATTACTTACTTGTTTTTCGAAATAGGTACTCCATTCCGACACGTTTGTTTCGTTATACGCCTGGTTGTAATTTTCGTAGTAAGCATTATCACCATAAAACGGGGAATAACTTGTGCGGAAAAAAGGTTCGTTACTTGGTTTCTCAATAATTTCAGGAGCAAACATAGAGCCTTCGGTTGGGTCCCAATCGCCTCCACCGCAAGCTAAAACAATAATGCCAATAGATGAAACAGCACTAATTAAAAGCGTTAAGAATATCTTTAAGTTTTTCATTTGAATAGTAATTTAAATTTGTAGCGTTTAAATCGAAGAAAATAATTTTAATGGAGTCTTGTTTTAAATTTTCAGCTAAACCTCTTGCTGCAAGCATTAACTCGTCAATAGAAGCCTGCTCCATTTTCATTACATCATTTTCTTTGAAATAAATTCCTTTATACAAAAATGAAGATTTTACTTTGTATGTGATAGAATCTAATTGCAATAGTTGTCCTTTTTTTTCAAATAGTAAAGTGTCGGTATGGTTTATCAGATTTATGATTTTTGAATCTCTTTCAACTTTTCCCCAACTAAATATAGGAAGTGCAATATTGCATTTTAAAGGATAAAAAGTAATCGATTCGATGTATTTTTTTGCATCTGTTGAGTTGTAAATTGAGCTTTCAATTCCATTTAACTTGCCCATGTTATAATACATAATAATTCCTTCATCAACTGGCGGAACACCTGTAATTGTTGGGTATTTAACCTGATGTAATCGGATAGTACAGGAAAGTATAATGTTGGCGTCAATTGCTTTAAACTGCTTTAAAAACTGAAAGTAATTGTGTTTTGTACTTTGGCTCCAATCGCAATCAATCTGAATTTTATTGCAGCTTTTATTGGCTTCCTTAAGCAAAGATGATATTTTGCTATGTGTATTAAGCGCAAGTTGTTTTATGTTTTCAGGCTTCGTTTCAATAAATGTTCGGTTAGTAATAAAAACAACAGGTATAAGCTGTAAATTGTTTGGGAATGAATCAAGGTTTTTAATGATTCCTAGAGGAACAATGGAATCATTTTTTATATCAATATCAAACAAACGGACATAAAGCTCAGAACAGTTTAATTCATTTATTGCTTGGTGTTCTTGCTTGTTTAAATTGAAATTGGTTTGCCAATAATAAAAGGATGCACTTGTTTCTTTTTTTGTGCAAGAGGAAAATAGATAAAGCAGTAACGCAAAAAAGCTAATGATAGTTGATTTTGTAGTTAGCTTTTTCAATTTATTGCTATATAGTTTTCACAACCAAATTATCAATCAAACGTATTCTACCGCAAAAAACTGCAATAAGTATAACTGCCTCTTTATCTGTTGAAGCATCGAACTCATTTAAATCACTTGTGTTTCTAATTTCAAAGTAGTCTAATTTAAAAAGCGGCTCTGCATTAATCTTAGCAGTTAATTTAAGTTTTATGTTTTCAGTACTTGCCCCGCTAACAAAATCTTCTTTCGCTGCATTCATTAGAATAGGTATTAATGAGGCAGCCGTTCGCTCTGCTTCATTTAAAAGGGTATTTCTACTACTCATTGCCAAGCCATCCTTCTCACGTAAAATAGGACAAGAAACAATTTCTAACTTATAATTCAGTTGGCTTACCATTTCTTTTATTACTAGCACCTGCTGAAAGTCTTTTTCTCCAAAAAATGCTTTATCTGGTTCAACAGCATCAAACAGCTTACTTACAATTTGCCCCACACCATTAAAATGCCCTGGACGAAAAGCTCCATCTAATGTTTTATCTAAAAATCCAAAGTCAAAAGTTCTTTTGTCTTCTTCGGGGTACATTTCTTCTATTTCAGGGTAAAAAAGAAAATCACAATTTGCTTTCACCAATAATTCAGTGTCTTTTTCTAAGGTTCTTGGATACCTTTCTAGGTCCTTTTTATCATTAAACTGGGTAGGATTTACAAAAATGCTACATACCACAACATCACATTGCTGCTGGGCAATATTAATAAGTGAAATGTGACCGGCATGCAAAGCGCCCATGGTTGGAACAAAACCAATTGTTTTTCCTTCAGCTCTTAATTTATCTAAAAACTGTTTCAGTCCTGCCTTTTGTGTTAAAATATTCATTTTAATGCCTTAGATTCAAAAAAAGATCATAAATCTAAGAGAAAAACTTTGAAAATTGGATTTTTTTTTATTAATTTTGTATTAGCTTAAAATAAGCGACAGAACCACTACAAATAAATCCTCAACTAATTTATGAAGAAAGCCAGAGTTCTATTTGTTTCCCAAGAGATAACACCTTATCTAGAAGAAACGCCAATGAGTACTATTGGAAGATTCCTTCCACAAGGTATTCAAGAGAGAGGGCGCGAGATCAGAACATTCATGCCAAAGTATGGTTGCGTTAACGAGCGCAGAAACCAACTACATGAAGTAATCCGTTTAAGCGGTATGAATCTTATCATTAATGATAATGACCATCCTTTAATTATTAAGGTGGCTTCTATACAATCTGCGCGTATGCAGGTTTATTTTATCGATAATGAAGACTTTTTTAGCAGAAAACATGCACTTGTTGATGCAAAAGGCAAACAATTCGATGATAATGACGAGCGTTCTATTTTCTTTAACCGTGGTGTTATTGAAACTGTAAAAAAATTAGGTTGGGCTCCTGACATTATTCACTGTCATGGTTGGTTCACTGGTTTAATGCCAATTTACATTAAAAAAGCTTTAGCTGATAACCCTTTATTTGCTGATACTAAGATAATTTACTCTATTTACGATGACGAGTTCACAGGAACATTAGATAAAGAATTTGCTACAAAAGTTCCTATAGATGGAATTGTTGCAAAGGATTTAAAACATATTGCTGGAGAACCAAGCTTCGTAAACTTAACAAAACTGGCAATTGATAATGCTGATGGTGTAATTTTCGCTACCGAAAACCCAAATCCTGAGCTTGTTAAGTATGTTAAGAAAACTGGTAAATTAGCTTTAAACTACAAAACACCGGAAGAATATATGGATGCATATTCAGAATTCTACTCTGCGGTTTTGGAAGGTGTTGAAGAATTAGCTGAATAAACTATATTATTGAAATCTTTTAAAAGTTTAACACCTTTTTGAATAGTAATATTCATTAAAGTGTTAAACTTTTCTATTTTTGTGCTGTGATAAAAACTAATTTACTTTCTGTACTTACAATTGCATTGCTATTTGCCTCTTGTAAAAAGTCAGAATCCGATGTTGGACGTGATGTTTTGCCCGATGGCGATTTACTAAATGCAACATTTTGCGATACAGCAACTGTTATTGCTTATAATATTTTAGATGATACATTAAGAACTGACGAAAGCTACACGGGAAATGTGGCAAACTTAGTTGGGACAATGGCAGACCCAATTTTTGGAAGAACTGATGCCTCTTTATATTTTAATCTTACAAACCCTAATAATACTACAGATATTGGTTTTGGCGCAGATCCGAAGTTAGATTCGGTTGTTCTTACTTTAGCTTATCAAAAAGATAATTACTATGGAGATAAAAGTGATCCATTGTTGTTTAATGTGTATCGCTTAACGCAGGATATGTCCTATGATTCCTCTTATTATTCCTACTCTACAATTGCGCATAATGTTTCTGAAGATATTACCTATTCAGGTAACGGAAAACAAATAACCATCGACCCAATTAATAATATTTACGAAGGTGATGTATTATATGCACCACATGCACGTATTAGATTAAAAAACGAAATTGGACAGCAATTTATCGACGATAGCACTCATTTAAAGAATACTGCTGCATTAATG
>CANJJP010000244.1 GCA_947474485.1 Bacteroidota bacterium
ATAAGCTTTGTTGATTTTGTTTAAAGATCCAACCTGATTTAAAGGTAAACGAACGATACGAGATTGCTCAGCTAAAGCTTGAAGGATACTTTGACGAATCCACCATACAGCGTAAGAAATGAATTTGAAACCACGTGTTTCATCAAAACGACGAGCAGCTTTTATCAAACCTAAATTTCCCTCATTTATTAAATCTGGTAAACTTAAACCTTGGTTTTGGTATTGCTTGGCTACTGATACAACGAAACGTAGGTTTGCACGAGTTAATTTCTCTAATGCACGTTGGTCCCCGTCACGTATCTTTTTCGCTAACTGAACTTCTTCTTCTGCAGTGATTAATTCTTCACGACCAATTTCCTGTAAGTATTTATCTAGGGAAGCGCTTTCGCGGTTGGTGATGGATTTGGTTATTTTGAGCTGTCTCATGTATGCTATCCTCCTATATTTAAGCGCAAAGGTATTCTAATTTGATGTTAATTCAAAATAAACTTATCCTTTGCAAATTATTGATTTTAAGTTAATTAATTAATATTCGACAAAATAGTGAATATCTTCGTTATATAAAATTAGGCCCACTATTCCGCAAAATTTAAGCTTATTTCCTTATTTTATTCTATTGATTAAATGGTTGTGTTTGATAAGAAATAGCCAAATTCGAGGCGAGAGAAATAAAAAAAACGGCGTTTGCTTGGGCAAATGAGTATTTTTTATGACTCAACGAAGAAGTTGAGGTTTTCTTGCAAACACTATTTAGAGACCAAATCCGTAATACGCTCTTACTCCATTTGGATAAACACCTTCTATTAATACCCCACCAACCTTATCCTTAAGCAAAGTTTCTAATTCCTCTAAACTGCTTATTTTTTTCTTATCAATGGAAGTAATTACGAAACCTTGTTTAATGCCTGCATTAGCTAATTTACCCGACGATAATTTACTAATTCTTAAGCCATTTGATATGCCCAGCTTCTTCATTTCTTCCTTAGATAAAGTTTCGAAACTTGCTCCTAAAGAATTGATTGATGTTGTTTCCTTCACTTCCTTTTTTACAATTCCAATATCGCCATCCTTATTCTTAAGAATTACAGGAACAATCATTTCCTTTTCTTCTCGAATTAAAGTAACATTTACTTTATCTCCCGGACGATACTTTCCAACTTGTTCTTGTAGCTCCGATACATTTTTAATTACATTACCTTCTATTTTCGTTATTACATCGCCAATTTTTATCCCAGCATCCTCACCTGCCCCGCCTTCGTTTAATCCGTTAACAAAAACCCCGTTTAATGCTTTTAGTTTTTTCTCATCGCCAAACTTAGCATCTATATCACGAATACTAACACCAATAAATGCCCTTTGAACTGTTCCAAACTCAACTAAATCTGCTACAATTTTCTTTACAATATTAACTGGAATTGCAAATGAGTAACCTGCATAAGAACCAGTTTGAGAAGCGATTGCAGTATTTATTCCAATTAACTCTCCATTTGTATTAACCAATGCGCCACCGCTATTTCCAGGATTCACAGCTGCATCTGTTTGAATAAATGATTCAATTGGAAACATACCATGTATAGGGTCATTTTCAAAAATATTTATGTTTCGCCCTTTTGCCGAAATAATACCCGCAGTAACTGTTGATGTTAAATTAAACGGATTGCCAACTGCAAGTGCCCACTCTCCTACTTTTACATTATCTGAGTTTGAGTAGTTCAAAAATGGTAAATCCGATTCTTTTATTTTTAATAGAGCAACATCTGTTTGTGGGTCGGCGCCAACTAATTCTGCAATGTATGTTCTCTTATCATTAAGTACAACTTCGATTTTTGTTGCCCCGTTTATAACATGATTATTTGTTGCGATGTATCCATCTTTAGAAATAATTACTCCCGAACCAGATGCTTGTTGAGTTCGTTGTTGAGGTTGATTAAAATAATAATTCCGAAATGGATCGTAAGCTAAATTATTGGTTACATCCTGAATAGTGGTTTTAATGTGCACAACTGCATTAACCGAAATTTCCGCTGCAGCAGTAAAATCCACACCAGACGTACTCGCTGCGCTTCCATAATTAGTGGTAAAATGAACAGGAGTTTCGTTTTTATAATCTAACAATTGTGAGTGGCTATTGGAAGTTGAAAGAAATTGTCTTTCAATTAAAACAGCAGAAACGCCACCAACAGCAGCAATTAGAACAGTTGAGAATACCTTTTTCATAGCTCTAAATATAATTAAGTTTGTTGTATAACGCAAAACTAATACACATGTTACTTGTTGAAAAGCTATTTAACAATGCTTAACAGCGAATCAAAAAAAGGTTTAAATTTGTTAGGTAATACATAATTTTATAATGGGTCGCTTTAGTCAAAAAGTACAAGTTTTTATTTTCGGAATATCTTTAGGACTGCTCATTGGGTGCCTGTTTTTCATTTTTAAATTAGATGATTTTTTCTCAAAAGCTAGTTTGTTTGAAAAAGAAAACAAAGCAAAAGTTCATGAAGAAATAGTTCAACTAAACGAATCAGAAAAATCAGTTTCAGAAAAGAAAAAATCAACTAAAAAAGTTAAGGTTGTTTCAATAAATTCTGATTCAAATATTATTTCTAACTACTCGAATAACAATAACAATGAAGTTAGTATTTCAAACGACGAAAACATAAATGTTTTAAAAGAAGAATTAATTGGAGTTAAGAATCTTTATTTAAAAGATTTTGACGCTAACTCGGGGTTCAAAAATATTTCCGACTCAGCATTAACTGCAATGAGCGGAATTACCTCGAACAAGAAAAATGAATTCTACATGGTTGAATTTTGGAAAACTCCATTAAACAGTAAAGGTTACAAGATGACGCGTAATCGTGTTTTAATATACGGAATAAAGGAAAAAGAGGATTTAACCTTAATAAAACTAAACGAGAATTATTACTTAAAAAATAATTCAGAAGTTTTTAAACTTAACTATTCTCCCGATTTTAAACCAATGGAAAGAGTTAACGAAAGTTCAATTCTTCAAAAATTAAATTAAAGTAGTATGAACTTTTTCGCTGGATTTGGCAAAGGTGTTTCTTCTTTTTTTAAAGCTTTCGGTTTAATTTTCGAAAAAGGATTATGGCATTATATTTTTTACCCACTCCTTATGATGGTAGTGATGTATTTACTTACTATTTTTTTAATTGGTGAATTAGCTGAATCAGTAAAAAATTGGATCGAAGGGCAAATAAGACTTGAATCCGTTCCGGATGAAGGGCATTGGTTATCTTGGGCCAAAGGATTTATTACTGGTTGGCTAGGTTTTATTATTGCAATTCTTATCAAAATAATCATGTGGTTCATTTCTGGCACTTTTGTAAAATACACCACATTAATTATTTTATCTCCAATCATGTCTTTGCTTTCTGAATCAGTTGAAGAAAAATTAACAGGAAAAAAATTCCCATTCAATTTTGGACAATTAATGAAAGATGTTTTGAGAGGCACTTTAATAAGTTTACGAAACATGATGCTAGAGTACCTTTTAATTTTAGCAGGTTTTATAGTTTGTTTGCTATTTGCCCCGCTCACGTTTATTGTCACCCCACTTCTTTTTATTATTGGTTGGTACTTTATAGGTTTTTCGATGTTAGATTACTCATGCGAGCGTAACAAAATGAAAATCAGCGAAGGAGTTAGCTTTATCAGGAAAAACAAGGGAATTGCAGTTGGCTTAGGATTTTGTTATTCATTGTTCTTTATTTTACCTACTTTTATAGGAACTGGTATTGGAATGATGTTTGGACCAATTATGGCTGTTACTGGCGCAACCATTGCCTTTATTGAACTAAGAGATAAAACAGATGCAAAAAAAATATAGTATTTCAATTGTAAACTATCTTAACACATTACCTTTTGTGTATGGTTTACAGCAACATAAAATAGATGAAATTGCTGATTTACAATTTGATATTCCCGCAGTTTGTGCAGAAAAACTACTAGCTAAAAAAGTAGATATTGGCTTAGTTCCTATTGCAATACTAGCAAAAATGGATACTTATCGTTTATTAACTGACTATTGTATTGGCACTACGGGTGTTGTTGACTCGGTTAAACTTTTCAGCACCGTTCCATTATCCGAAATTAAAACTATTTTACTCGATTATCAATCAAAAAC
>CANJJP010000245.1 GCA_947474485.1 Bacteroidota bacterium
AATTTAACTATAATTATGGCGCTGGTAAAAAAATGGTTACATAAGTTTATTTAGGTAAAAATGTATTTCTCAAACTGCAATATAAAATGTCACCTAATCCTTATTTGCTTTTTATAAATGGGTATTTTTTATGCTAATAAAATAAACTTTTTCAAACCCAATTACTTTTATTTAATTTTTGAAATGTGGTTCTATACCAAATGGATTTATGATTTGGGTCAAAGATGCGAAGATATTTTTTATCAAGGCGATTTACAAAAATCATTTCGTAGCATTGCCTACGGAATTATTTTTTAAAGAAGTATTGGTAAAAAAGAGCAAGTATATTGGACTAAATTATATATCTATTTGGTATTAGTATATTTTTTA
Organism: Bacteroidota bacterium; assembly: GCA_947474485.1. GTDB lineage: Bacteria > Bacteroidota > Bacteroidia > B-17B0 > Aurantibacillaceae > JADJDM01. Next base: position 370 of record CANJJP010000245.1, read on the forward strand.
GCCTTAGGATATAATTTTCTCACATAAAAATCTTCCAAAACCAAGTAGTACTACTCTATCAAAAATCAGGTAGTACTACGTATTGCAAAACGCACACCAACATGTTAGTTTTGTCATTGAATTTATTTAATAAAATAAAGACAAATTTATATTACCACATTAGTGTTAACGTGCAAATTCAATCTTATATTTTCCATACCGCTGTTTTTAGAAAACAGTTTTTTGCTATTATTAATTTAGCACATTTATGTTTTGAAAAAGGCAGGCAAATCATAAAAGAGCACAATTGCTTCCCACAAAAATTAGGCGCGGTTTCGGCACAATTTTACGTATCTCGCTTCCGTTCGGTCAAAGGTGCGGCGGTAGCATGGTATTTTATTAATTAATTATTTTTTAACTTTCTAAATAGCTCCATCAAATAATCTAAATCAAAATCTATGAAACAACAATTAAAAAAATCATTTCAATTACTCTTACTCATAGTAAGTTTAATGTTAACAAATGCCGGATATGGGCAATTAGGCTCATCTTGCATAAATTCACAAAGCATAACTCTTAATACAGGTTATACCATTCTAAATAATGTTTATCAAAGTAATCAATATTATTGGTATAGTTTTATTGCTAATAGTCAATCGCAAGGTGTTTATTTAAAAAATTTAAAGTCTTTAACGAAAATCAAAAATCTTACTGCACTAACTGGTAATGATTGCAACTCGTTAACTATTATAAATACTGATACAATAATTAACATAAGTGACTCATCTTTAACGTTATCATTAGAAAATTTGGATATTGGCTCTGTTTATTTTTTAAAACTTGAAAGAGAAATAGATTGTAATCTATGTTTAAATGACAGCGCACGCTTCAATTTGTATTTTAGCCCTGTTGAACAGGTTGGCTGTGGTGTATTATGGTGGATTAATGGTAATGCTACAGATGTTTATAGTCCTGCTCCATCAGGTAATACTCCCATAACACATGCAATTGTTACTCAATACATAGATATTTATTTATGCCCAAATGATGTTTTTCAATTATATCCATATATCGCAGGTGACCTAGGAGTGCCGGGTAATCCTCCATTATTATTTAATTATATACAATACAATCCAGGTGGAGCACCACCTACTTATTATACAGGTGTGGCACATGACCCATCTTTGCCGCCTCAAACATTAACTTTTGGAAGTGGACCAGGAATATATTATGTTACTATGTATTCTAATCTTTTGCCAACTGGACCAGATGATCCAAACTATTGTTGGACTTTTGTTATACATATGTTACCAGCACCAGTTCAAGGTAGTTTTAATGTTAATAGTGTTTGTATAAATGAGTGCGCTGTTTTAACGCCTGTTTTTCCGCCCTCTCCACAACCATTTTCGGTTTTTACTACTAATGCACCGTCAAATGTTTACACAACATGTGAAGATGGTTTTGTATTTAATACTGCTGGCACATATTCAATCGAAATGTCATTACCGTCGCAAGGTTGTGGAAATTTTACAACAACACAATTAGTAATAGTAAATAGTCCAACATATAGTTTGACATATACTGTTGCGCCATGTACATTAGATTATACTTTTATACAAAGCATGGGTTGTAACGGCACTACTTACGATCATTTTTTAGATATTTCTGGTACTTTTACAAATAACACAACTGGTATTTTTCCTTATACATTTCCTGCACCGGGCACATATAACATAACTGGAGTAACAGATGGTGATGGTTTTATTACACATACATTTGTAATTAATGTACCTCCTCCATCATCACCAAATATTTCAATTACAGCATCTCCTTCACCAACCGTATGTCTTGGTAATAGTGCTGCACTAACAGCAAGTGGTGGTTCAACATTTACTTGGTCACCTAACGGTGAAACAACTAATACTATAAGCGTTACGCCAACTGTCACAACTGTTTATATAGTTACTAATAATTGTGGCGCGGTTCAAGCAGTTACTATTACAGTTGCTTCTCCACCAACAATTGCAGTTAATAATGCAACAATTTGTTCTGGAAAATCTGCTACTTTAACAGCAAGTGGCGCAAGTTCTTATACCTGGATGCCAGGTTCTTTAACGGGCTCTGTTATCACTGTTAATCCATCAACTACAACTGTATATACTATTACAGGAGTAAATTCACTAGGTTGTAATTCTACTCAAACAGCTACGGTTACAATACTATCATTAGCTAAAATTGGTGTTGCCGCATCACCTTCTGTAATTTGCTATGGGCAAAATTCAACACTCTCAGCTTCAGGTGCTTTGAGTTACACATGGAATCCTAGTGCAGCAACAGGCTCAGTAATAATTGTATCTCCAACGGTCACAACATTATATACAGTAAGTGCTACTAACTCAAATGGATGTGTTAATACAAGAACAATATCAATTACGGTTAATCCATTACCAACCTTATCAGTGGCTGCTTCACCTACTATTGTTTGCCTGTCATCAAGCACGCTATCGGCAGCAGGTGCTACTACATATAGTTGGAGCACAGGCACAACAAGTTCTACACTTGCAGTTTCTCCGTCAGTTACTACCACGTATACCGTTATTGGTACAAATAGCAGCGGTTGTTCATCATCTAGTACAGTTACTGTAATGTATGGTCCGGTTAGTCCAATAATCACGGTATCGTCTAATTCAAACATTGTTTGTAGCGGTAGCACCACATTAACAGCTAGCGGAGGGGCATCATATACTTGGTCTCCAGGCAATGTATCATCACCTACAATCGCAGTCAGCCCAACGGTCGCTACTGTTTACACTATCACTTCTACTATAGGCTCAGGATGCGGCACTTACACGTTTACGTCTATTGTAAACCCCCAAGCATCAACTCTTTGCTGCAATGCGCCAAATATGACTGTTGGTGCAAGTTTAACAAGCAGCGTTAATATGCCTTCGGGCACTTATGCAGTTGCAGGTACAGTAATTGATATGCAAGGTGTAATAACATTTACAGGAAACACGTCTTTCAATGGTTACACTTTCCGTATGAAACCAGGCACGTTATTAAGAGTAGTTGGTGAATACACATTGAGTTTAATTAACTGTAAATTATTTAGCTGCTCCGAATTGTGGAATGGTATTTCACTTCCTGCACTTAATAATGATATTCACGGTCATTTACTATTAAACAATACAACCGTTGAAGATATGTATAACGGTATTGTAGTTGAAGGAAATGCGTGGCCTGTAGTAACGCCAACTACTGGTATTTTAATTAGCTCAACAAATAGTAAGCTCAACAAAAACTACATCTCAATTCAAATGAGAAATATAGACGGTATGTTTTACACACCTACAATGAGCTATACATCAACACCATATCCGTTTAGTATGATAACCACTACTATATCGTCTTACGCAAGTGCAACCTCGCCTGGTTCAACATTAAAACCAAGCACAACTTATACCTATGCGTATAATACTTGGGCAGGTGGCGCAACATCATCAACTAATCCACCTTTTGTAAATTTCCCAAGAACATATACTGGTATTGCTTTAAATAATATGAAAGCAATGTCACCTTTAATTATTGGCGATTCAGTAAACACTGGTAATACAAATACTTTTGATAATATGGATTTTGGTATTACAGGAACGGAAGCTACTATTAAAGTTCACAACAACTATTTCAAAAACATAACTGGTAGCACTAAACAAACATCTAATGGAGAAACTTATCCTGCTTTTGGTCCTAATGAAATTGGAATTGCTGTGGCA
>CANJJP010000246.1 GCA_947474485.1 Bacteroidota bacterium
TATCGTCCAATTGCTCGTTTTCGCCTTTCCAGGAAAGAATATTTTCTTCTAATTCTATTTTTTGTTGTTCAATTGATAAATGGTGAATAGACTTGAGCAACTCTTTAAAACGCGACGTTGTAAATTTTTTATTTCTATCACCGCCAAACTGATCGGCATACCCATCTGTACATAAATAAAAAACATCTCCTTTAGATAATATCATTTCATGTTGCTCAAACTCTTGCTTACGTTCTGTGTAACCGCCAATCGCATGTTTAGTGGGTTTTAGTTCAATAAACTCTGAATCCTTAAAAATATAAATTGGCCGATTTGCCATTGCAAATTTAATTTCCGCTTGATTTTCGGAAGTATAAGTAATTGATGCAAGCGCAATATCCAAACCATCGCGGGTTGATTTATTATCATCTGATTGTTTCAGAGCAACTTTGATTCGATAATTTAATTTACGCAACATATACTTTGGCTCGGAATAGTTACGGGAAACCTCGTTTAAATTTTGATAGCTAATTACACTCATTAATGCACCCGGAACACCATGTCCGGTGCAATCGGCTGCTGCTACAACTACTGGATACAATGCAGAATATTCCTCACCCTTTTTCTTACGAGGCACTCCTAAAAAATAAAAATCACCGCTTACAATATCTTTAGGTTTGTAAAGAAAAAAACTTTGAGGTAAATACTTTTCTATTTGATCGTCGTGAGGAAGTATTGCGGTTTGTATTCGTTTAGAATAATTTATACTATCTGTAATTTCTTGTTTTTGATGTTCGATTAATTGTTTTTGTTTTCCTAACAGGATATTTGCTAATTTTTCTTTGCGTTGACTTCTAAAAATAAAAACCGCCAACACGAGCATTAAAAGTAAGCCGACAATAGAGATAATAGTATAAACTTGTTGTTTATGTAATTCCGCTTCGTTTAATGCATCTTTTTTTGCTTGCTCAATTTCAGTTATAGCTTTTTTCTCATTAAACTCCATTTGCATTTGTTGCTGAACTAATTTTTTCGCAACCTCCTCGCGCCTGATGCTATCACTCAAATCCTTGTACATTACATGATATTGAAACGCCTTGCTGTAATCACCCAACTTTTCATAAATCTTATATAAACTTTCGGAAACTGATTTTTTATTACTTGCCAAGTTTATTTGATTTGCAATTGCCAAACTTTCCTTAGCATATTTTTTAGCTTTATAATAATCTTTTTGCTTTAAATATAAATCAGCTAAAGAAGTTAAGATAGCGCCTTCTGTTGCTTTGTTTTCTGCAAGTATAGCAATTGACAGACCTTCTAACAATGTTTCTTCTGCTTTTGCATAATTTAAACGGATGGTGTACAAATCACCAATCATGTTCATACAATCGGCGGTGCGCCAATTATCGTTTATACTTTTTGCAATGGTTAATGAACGATTAAAATATTCCATTGCTAAATCGTATTGCTGTTCGCCTTGTTTTAACTCTCCAAGCGCTGAATAACAATATGATTTAGTATACAAATAACTTATTTGAGTTGAAATTGCTAATGCATTTTTGTAATATTCCTCAGCTTTTTGCACATCACCTTGATTTTTGTATACATCACCAATGGATGCATACACATCTGCAATTCGAATATTATCGTTTAACTCCTTTGCTGGTTTTAAAGCCATCTCCAAATAATCGAGTGCTTTGTTAAAATCGGAATTAGACAAATAAATTTCGCCAATAGAATAATAATTATTTGAAACCAAACTTTTATTATTGAGTTCCTTAGCAATATCAACTGATTTATTTAAATATTTTAGAGCCAATGCAAAATCGCTTTGCTGCCTGTACACCTCTCCAATTGCCCCGACTATGTATGCTTGCTGATTCTTATCTTTAATCTTCTCCGCAATTTTTTCGGCTTTATCAAAATAAGCAATTGCTTTTCCACCATTTTGTTGCACGCGCTCTATTTCACCTAAATTACGATAACAATAAACTAAACGAGTGTAATCATTAATTTCGTTTGCATATTTCATTGCCTCATTTAAATGTACTTCGGCTTTTTCAAATTCATTTTGGATACGATATAAAGCGCCCGTCCAAGAAAGGGCTTGGGCAATTAATTGTTTATTATTTATTTGCTTAGCAAGTGCTAAACTTTTATTGTAAAAATAAAGTGTACTATCATAATTATCGTTGTAATAATAGTACATGCCTATTTTATGATAGGCATCGGAAGTTCCTTTAAAATAATTAATCGACTTCGATAGCTTCAAGGCCTCATATGCCAATACTTTTGTGCGTTTGGGGTCGGAATTAATTACTTTTTCGGCAAGTTCATTTAATTTCTCGATTCGTTTTTTGCCACTAAGCGGGGCAATAAGAGAGGCAATTGTATCCTTTGTTTGGGCACTTAGTCCAAAAACAAAACAACAGAAAACAATAAGAGTAATTATTTTTCTCATAAGCAGATACAGCAAACTAAGCAACAATGTACGAAAAAAAACTTTAGCTAGTATTTTAAATTACATGGTCAGTTTTTTAGCTACAATGAGCAAATCAGTGGTTTGTGTTTCATCATTATCAGGATATTTTTTTCGATTAATGGAAAGAATTTCGAATCCATTAGCTGTTAATGCCCCGCTTAAAAATTCAAATCATGAAAATTCATAATCATCAAATCCACTTTAATTCTAGAACGCAAGCCTGAGTTTGATTATTTATTACTTATTGTTTTGTTTCTTTAGCAATATTTACAAAAACAGGAATTCGCAATTTTTTCTGAGGACGAAATTCAGCTAAAAATAAAATAGCACTGGTAGGAACTACAACATTTGTACTGTTTAAAATTTCAGCTTACTGTCCACTTGAAATAAACAAAAGAGATTGGCCAAAACTAAGCTCAAAATGCTGTCGAACCTTTGTAGAATCTTTTTCCTGTGCAAAAGAAGAATAATGCAGGGAAATTAAAAAAAATAAAATAATATGAAGGGCTTTTTCATACAACTAATGCATGAATTAAACCCTAATAAAAGAAAAATGTAATTAATCCTTCTTCCTGCTAAACCGCAATGTTTTTAACATCCAATCTGGTAAAGGCTTTTTAGGGTCCCGTTTATCAAGGTTTAAATACCAACCTACTTTTTTAAGTATAGGAATTTTATGTGTTTCTACAAACTCAATTAAAGCTCCATCAGGGTCTTCGATGTATGCAAATTGCCCCGCTGCTTCACCCATATCAAAATCAGGATTACTTTCAACAGTAAAAGGATGTCCTAAAGCTGCGCAATGTCTTTTTAAACCTTGCATATCCTTTATATCAAAACAAAAATGAATAAAACCTTGGTCGCCCCAAAATCTACCTTCATAAATTTTTCTTCCTTTTTTCTCAGAAAACTGAACAAGCTCAATTACGCTGCTACCAAGTAATCTAGAAAAACTACCTTCTCTTGGTTTACTATGTTTTAATAATACACGACGTGCTTTGTTTTCACTTCCTTCAATTCCTTTCCAATCTGCAAACACTTCTGTTTTATCATACACAACTGTATCGTAACCTAATATACTTGCGTAGAATTTTATTGATCGGTCCATATCCGAAACGCCTATCACCATTCCGCATGGCCCGCCCTGCTCCAAAACTCCTTTATAAAACCAATCGTTCGATTCAATTATTTCGAACATGTTACCATACAAATCCTTTAAATAAAAATGTTTTTTACCATTTGGATCTGTTGTAACAGGAGTAATTAAATTAACACCATTTGCTTTTAAACGTGCATAGGTTTTGTCTACATCTTCGGTTTTCATTTTAGCAATGGTAAAACCTAAATCACCAACTTCAACTTTAAAAGGACAAGGTAATGATTCACGGCTTTTGTATTGCCAAATTTCGAACCCGCCTCCACCTTTTAAATTAATAGCTAAAATTGCATGGCGCTTGTGTCCTTGTCCGCCAGTGTATGGAAGCATTTGCGTTGCTTCAGAGTCTTCATCCAACATTGGAACATCCATTCCAAAGTTTTTACGATACCATGCGAAAGCTTCATAAACATTGGTATTACCAATTCCTACTTGTTGAATTCCAGAAATTAAATACGACATAAAAAATTAAATTAAAATTGTTTTTGAACGAA
>CANJJP010000247.1 GCA_947474485.1 Bacteroidota bacterium
TGTTGGCGACCCATTAGATAAGAACACTGACATTGGGGCAATTAATTCGAAAGAACAATTAGCAACAATAAACAAGTATATTAAAATCGGTAAAGATGAGGGCAACGATTTTTATGAGAGCTCTTGTAAAATTCCAAGCAAAGGATATTTTTGCAGGCCAACATTATTCTTAAACACTGCTCAATCAAGTCGCGTTGTGCAAGAAGAAATTTTTGGTCCAGTATTAACTGTACAAACTTTCCGTACTATTGAAGAGGTGATTGAAAAAGCGAATAATATTCCTTATGGTTTATCTGCAGGTGTGTGGACAGACAAAGGTTCTAAAATATTTAACCTTACTACAAAAATGCGAGCAGGTGTTGTTTGGGCAAACACATACAATAAATTCGATCCTACTTCGCCTTTTGGTGGATACAAAGAATCAGGTTTTGGTAGAGAAGGTGGCTTACATGGTTTAGGTGGTTACTTAAAAATGTAAGCATGTTTGCTTTTCGATTTCTCATTTTATTTGTTGTAATTTCTGTTACTGCTATTGCTCAACCAAAAACGATCAATGCAGATACTTTGATGTTTAAGAAAAAAGTAAAGCAAGAAGGAAACATTGTTAAAGCACTGGAGTGGAAAGAAAAAACCGAAAAACATTTTCTTGTATTATGTGAATCATTAAAAGATTCGAATGATGAGCGCACGGCTAAATTATATGCGTATCATTTTATTGAAAAGGGAACTGAATTAGAGCAACAATGGAAAGTGTATGATTTTGAAAAAGATTGTCCGCTTGATATACTTGCGAGTTTTTCAAAAGAATCAGTTCAGCTTACCGATTTAAACAAAAACGGAATTCCTGAAATTTGGATAGTTTATAAAACTTATTGCAAAGGCGATGTAAGTCCAAGTACCATGAAACTAATTATGTACGAAGGCAAACAAAAATATGCCATGCGTGGCACAAGTAAAGTTAGAATTACCGAAAAAGAATTTGCTGGCGGAGAATATAAATTTGACAAAGCTTTTGAATCTAGCACTTCTCCGATTAAAAAATTTGCTCAGCAGCTTTGGAAAAAGTTTGTGGTGGAGTGATTATAAATAAGGTATAAATACTACCTTATAAAGGAGAATGAAAAAGATATTTAATACATTTGTGTAAACTTGGAAATTAAATTTTATGAGAAAAAATGTTTTTTTATTAGTTGCAATGGTACTTTTAATAGGGGTGTCATGTAAAAAAGAGAGGAATGTAAACGCCAAAGTTGTAAAAGATTGTACTGGCATTTATTTAAATATAGGAGGAAGTGACTATGTTGTTTGTAATGCTGAGCTCATCTTGCGCAAAAAAGATGGTGACGCAGTAACCGTTACTTACAAACCTTCGAAGTTAGAATGTACAGGGTCTGTGCCAACTTGCAAAACAAAACATGAGACTGCAGGTTGGATTTTACTTGAAAAGGTAAATTAGTTTTAAAACTTAATTCCTTAAGTGAAAATATTTTGATTGATGTGTTGGCTTATAAATGTTCACTTTTGATTTCATGCTAGTACAGACTATTTAAGACCACTTTCTTCGCATAAACATTGCCGTTACAAATCGTAGTTTCAAAGGTCCCAATATTTAGAATTTTTTCTGATGGATTTTTTTCTAAAATAATCACATCACCATCTTTCCCGATTTCAATGCTTCCCCATTTTTTATCTTGTCTAAAAAACTGTGCGGGAACAATTGTTGCTGCGCGTAATATTTGGTAGTTGCTAATTCCAGCTTTAGCCCACAACAACATTTTTTCATGTACATTAAAACCTGCCATTTGGAAAGGGCTTCAAGGGTCGCTGCCATTAATAACTTGCAATTGGCATCGGCAAGTTTTTTTATAATACTTAATTTTTTTTAAAAAACGGGATTGTATTTATTTTTAAATTCAGGTGTTTTATCTGCTCCGCTATTTTCTTCTATCCCTTTTTGTATTCGTTTTCCTAAGCACCCAGTAATTTTTTTGGCGCAAAAGAAAACACCATTCGGTTTTTATAATCATCCGGAAAACTTTGGTATGCAGCCATTACATCGTAATCCAATGTTGAGCAATTATACATTCCTTTTTCTTTACTTAGTTTAATTGCTGAGCTTAATTGGGTGCTGAGCCTGTCGAAGCGCAAAACAAAAAACCCTTCAATTTCTCGAAGGGTTCTTAATTTATATTTTATTTGTAAAAGATTACTTTTTGTTGTTAACGATTTTCTCACGGATACGAGCAGATTTACCTGTACGCTCACGTAAGTAGAACAACTTAGCTCTTCTAACGATACCAATTTTATTTACTTCAATGCTCTCAATAAATGGAGAGTTGAATGGGAAAATACGCTCAACACCTACAGCGTTCGACATTTTACGAACAGTGAAAGACGCAGTAGTTGGATGGTTTTGACGCATAATAACTACTCCTGTGTATTGCTGAATCCTTTCTTTGTCACCCTCTTTAATTTTGTAATTAACTGTTACTGTATCACCTGCTTTAAATTTCGGGTGGTTTGCAACTGGGTTCAATTGTTGATTTACATACTCTAATAATAAACTCATGACTTTTGTTTTTTATTTTTTCCTTTCAGGCATTCACTGCACCGTGCAATCAGAGGCTTAAAACGGGAGGCAAATATACTGAATTAATGGGGAATGGCAATAGTTTTTAGTTAATTTCTTTAAAACCACAAACATTTAAATTTCAAGTAGTTAAGTTTTATTTGGGGCCCGATCTAGAAATGAACATTTTTGAATTCGTGATTTTCTTCTACTCAGTGTGTCGACTGCGCTCGAAGTGACAGTTGGTGAGCGTTGTCGTTTCGAGAGCACTCGAGAAAGTGCGGCTGGCGCCTCATTAAAACAAAAATGCCCCGTTCTTCGACTAGCTCAGAATTACGGGGCATTTTTTTGGTTCAAAACCAATATAAACTATTTTAATTAGTCGCGACTTGGTCTTTCTTCTCTTGGACGAGCTTCGTTTACAATCATCTTTCTTTCTTTGAAATCAGCTTGATGTAAAGATTCGATAGCCTTGTTACCTGCTGCAGAGTCTGCCATCTCAATGAATGCAAAACCTTTAGATCTTCCGGTAAATTTGTCTTTCATGATTTTTACGGATGATACTTCTCCGTACTCGCTAAACAAAGTGTTTAACTCATTTTCACTCGCTTGATAGCTGAGATTTCCTACATAAATTGTCATTGTGAAAAAATTTAATTTATACAAAGATTGGAATATTTTAGAATAAAACAAATTTTTTTACCGATTTGCCAATCTTTGTTCTAAATCATTGTATTTTAAGTGGTTGAAATCCAATTGCAGTCAACAAAAAACTTGTCTTTTTAAGGGCTTGCAAAAAAATGTTAGATGCGAGGCGTTTTCAAAGTATTGAAATTCGAAGTTTGCTCGTGCAATTGATTAATTTAAATACTGAAAACAACGACGCAGATGACGTTTTTTCGCAAGCACTTATTATTTCTCGCCCCAGCGGTAACTTTGGTTATCTAATCCGCATAAATCAATAACCCTATCGGTTACTGTTTTTGCCAAACTTTCAAAATCATTAGCGCCACTATAAAAACTTGGAGAAGCGGGGCAAATTATTCCACCTGCTTCTGTTATTGTTTTCATGTTGTTGATGTGTATTAAACTAAGAGGAGTATCGCGATTTACTAAAATTAATTTTCTTCTTTCTTTTAAAATAACATCAGCAGCTCGTGTAGTTAAATCGTTACTAATTCCACTTGCAATACGCGCCATGGTTCCCATGCTGCATGGACAAATAATCATGTGCCCGTATTTAGCTGATCCAGATGCGAAGGGGGCAAAAAAATTATCTTTTTTATAAAACTCAAAAGGATATTTTGTGTAGTCATCATTTTTTAATTCAAACTTCCACACATCTCTTGCATTATCACTCATCACAACACCTACAGCCTCTATTTGCGATTGTAATTTTACTAAAGTATCAAGCAACACTTTTGCATAAATAGAACCACTTGCTCCGGTAACTGCAACTACAATTTTAGCTTTATTAGTCATTGGTATTTGCTTTAGGTGAAAGAATATAATTAAAAGTTACATGTACACAA
>CANJJP010000248.1 GCA_947474485.1 Bacteroidota bacterium
CCACAACCTAACAGCACTCGTGTTCGCAAACGTTTAACTAATATGATGTTTTTGAATCGTTATTTTAAGTTCCTTAAACCAAATGGCCTAATTAATCTTAAAACTGATAACACTGGTTTTTACGAATACACACTAGAAGTAATTGCGGAAGAAGGTTTTGAATTAGTTTATTATACTGCTGATTTGTACACTCATAATCCATCGGGGCAAAAGGAGTTAACAGAGATTCAAACGTATTATGAGAATTTATTCTCTGCTAAAGGAGAGAAGATTAAATACTGTTGTTTTAGGAAGAAAGTTTAGGCATAGAGCCTTTGTATTCAGAGGAAATCTCAGCGTAATAAATGAAATTCAGGATAGGTATAGTAGAAATCGTATACTTGGAGTTTTTCTGCTATGAACTGAAGGTTATTTCGGTTTTCTAAACAACATTCCTAATAAAGGAAAATTATAATAGCCAATAATAGCAGTATTGAGAAGTGATTAACGAAATCTTTTTATATACTTAACATCTCTTTGCATTTTCGCGCCTATTTTTGTACATTCGTATCTTGCTCAATTAAATTATGGGATTAAATTACAATAAAACAAAAATTGTTGCCACAATGGGTCCGGCAACTGCTGATATTAAGGTATTAGAAGAAATGTTTGAAGCAGGATTAGATATCTGCCGAATCAATTTCTCGCATGGTGATTATAGTGCAGTGCAACAAACTGTAAATAACATTCGTGAATTAAATAAAAAAATGGGCAGATTTGTTGGTATACTCGGTGATTTACAAGGCCCAAAGCTTCGTATCGGTATGGTTAAAAACAATGCTGTTGAATTAATTAATGGCAAAGAAATTATTATTACAACAACCGAGTGCGAAGGTGATGACCATAAAATCTATATTACCTATCCTCAGTTTCCAAAGGATGTAAATGTTGGGGAGTTAGTTTTAATTGATGACGGTAAATTGCATTTAAAAGTAGTGTCTACTAATGGTATTGATGAAGTAAGAGCGACAATTATTTCGGGCGGAATACTTTCTTCTAAAAAAGGGGTTAATCTGCCTAATACAAAAATTTCTCTTCCATGTTTAACTCCAAAAGATTTACGTGATTTAGATTTTGTTCTTGAGAATGATTTTGATTGGGTTGGATTATCTTTTGTTCGTTCGGTTACGGATATTGTTGAACTGAAAGAAATTATTAAGCACAAAGGAAAGAAAACCCGTGTAATAGCTAAGATTGAAAAACCTGAAGCGGTTCGTGAAATAGATAACATAATTGATGTTACGGATGGTTTAATGGTAGCGCGCGGTGACCTAGGGGTTGAATTGCCAATGGAAGAAGTTCCGATGTTGCAAAAAATGATGGTAAAAAAATGCATGAATGCATCTAAACCTGTAATTATTGCAACACAAATGATGGAGAGTATGATTACTAGCTTTACACCAACACGTGCTGAAGTTAATGATGTTGCAAATGCCGTTATGGATGGTGCAGACGCAGTAATGTTGAGTGCAGAAACATCTGTAGGTAAATATCCAGTAAAGGTGGTTGAGATTATGAGAAAAGTAATTACTCAAGTAGAAAAATCAGAAGATATATATTACCGCGAGCACGCGCCTGAAATAAAAACAATAACTTACGTTACAGATGCAATTTGTTATAGCGCTTGTACATTAGCTAAAACAGCTTGTGTAAAAGCAATTATTTCTATGTCGAATAGTGGATACACTGCATATAAATTAGCAAGTCACCGTCCAAAAGCAAACGTGTATATTTTTACCGATAACAATTCATTACTTACTGCATTAAGCTTAGTGTGGGGAGTTCGTGGTTTTTATTACGATAAATATGAAAGCACAGATAATACCTTTGCTGATTTACAAAAGTATGTAAAAGATCAAGGCTTAGTTAAAGATGATGATATGATCATTAATATTGCAAGTATGCCAATGAATGAGCGAGGCAGAACGAATATGATGAAATTAAGTTATGTAATCTAGCATAAAGATATAAATCAAAAAGCCCGTTCTTCAATTCAGAAGAACGGGCTTTTTTATAATGAAAATTATTTATTCCCCTTCAAACACTATAAACTCATTTAATAATTGTAAATTTTGGTTAAACTGCGTAAGGTTTTTATTAAAGAAATCAACCATAATTAGTTCTTCTAACGTGTAACGTTTTCCATCAATAAAACCAACTATCCATGCGTCTTTTTGTCCTTTAGCAATTGTTTTTTGACGTTGAGATTCTGCATCTAATAAATCAATAAAACTTCCTTGCGTAAAACGAGTAATACCATCGGGATAAGCTATTTCTTCAGGTTTGCCAAATTGCTTCAAATGATCCCATTTATAATTCTCTGGTTTTTTGTAAGCCGCAATTTGTACTTTAAATTGCATTTTAGCGCAAGAAACGGATTCAGCAATTGCAAGTAATTTGGCATAAACTTTAGGGTCGTTCAAACTTTTATTTTTAAGTGCAGAAAAATCTAGAGACCTAAATGTTGCACACAAATCAATGTTTTCAACTGGTATTGTAACAACCTGTTTTACCGTATCTTTCACATAGTCCTTACCAGAATGATTTGAGTGAACTTGTGTATTGTCATTATGCGCGGCAATTGATTCGATTACTTTTAGTGAATCCACAATTTTGTTATATGAAGCAACACTGGTAACTGTATCTAACATTCCAGTTAGGATTTCGTTTAGTTTTTTCAAATCTTGTAAATGAGGATCAACATAACCATCTTTAACTAAGTGAAAATCTTTACGAATTTCAACAAACTTACTCAAACGTGCAACATCAAAATCTTCTTGATAATCAGCAAACGTCTCTGCCTTTATTTTAAATGTGTAGTTTTCTCCAGGACTTAAAGCAACTAAATATTTACCTGTCTTCTTATTAGAGTGAAACGGTCCTATTACTTCTCCCGAACTTTTTTTGATAATTTCGACAGTTGATTCCATTGGAATATCGTTTCCGTATATGTGTCCAATTACCATTGCTAATATAGGCTTCTCTCCCACTATACCTGGGGTAACGGTATATATGTCTTGATGTCCACCACTCAATTTAGTATTTCTATCAGAAGAAAAATAACCTCTATCACCCTTTGCTGTGATAACATAATATCTATCATCATCGGTAGTATTAAGAGGGTAACCCATATTTATCGGCTCAATCCATTTACCCTCTTTTTTTATTGAATACATAATATCAAAGCCTCCAATACTTTTGTGCCCTTGAGAACTAAAGAACAACTTGATACCGTCAGGATGAATAAATGGGTCATCATCATTGTATTTGGTATTAATTATTGGGCCTAAATTTTCAGCAACTCCCCAATTACCATCACCTCCTTTAAATGAAACATATAAATCTTTTTTACCATAACCTCCTGGCCTTTCACTTGCAAAATAAAGGCACTTTCCATCTGCGGTAATTGAGCAGCTTCCTTCCCAATACTTTGTATTGATATTGCTATTTAATGGTTTTGGCTTGCTCCAAGCTTCTCCTTCTAAATTACAAACGTAAATATCACCCCCATTTTTTTCATCACTGTAAAAAATGTATAGTTCTTGCCCGTCGGGAGATAGTGCAATGGAAGCGTCATTATGATTTGTGTTAATATTTTCACCTATGCTTTCTGGTTCTCCCCAAATGCTGTCATTTATTTTTTTTGATATATATATATCTTCGTAATAAACGCCATGAAAGTCTTTTTTAAACTTCTCATTTTGCAAACCACCTATACTTTTTGAACCTTTATAGGTATAAATAATCATCGATTCATCAGTAGAAATCGCAGGCACATATTCATTGTCAACACTATTTAATGGAGAACCTAAATTTTTAATCTCCGCCTCAACACTTGTTTTTGTTAAGTTAATTCCAAATTCTGAATTTGTTTTATATTGATTTGACTCGTCAATATATTGTTCATCAATTGGCCCACTTGCTAAATACTCATCAAAATACTTTATAGCTTCATTAAATTGGTAATTGTGATGAAAAGCTCTTCCCAAAAAATATAATACAATTTTATCTTCTGGACTTTCTTTTAATACCTCCTGAAATAGTTGGATTGTTTC